>NZ_JBQKEF010000027.1:0-13749 GCF_052121455.1 Collinsella sp. LCP19S3_D3
CCCACAGTTCGTCAACGTGTTCCTGGGCCAGATGTCCGTCGTGGGCCCGCGCCCGCCTCTGCCCAACGAGGTTGCGGAGTACACCGAGTACGACCTGCAGCGCCTGGCCGTTAAACCAGGCATTACTGGCTGGTGGCAGGTTACCGAGCGCAACTCGACGGGTTTCGACGGGATGGTCCGCCGCGACCTGGAATACATCGCCAAACGAGGCATTATGTTCGATTTGAAGATTATCCTACTCACAGTAATTGAGGTTATCAGCGGAAATGGCGCTTACTAAAGATACATTAGGGTATTACGAAGGTACTCGTTCAGTGGTTAACCTCCCCGAGCGAGTCGAAGTCCTGGGCGCCCCCGTGGACCCTTGGACGATGGAGCAGACTGTTTCGGCGACCGACGCTCTCATCAAGCAGGGGTGCTTTGCCCACCTAATTGGCGTGAATGCCGACAAGCTACTGCAGATGCGTGATGATCCTGAGATGGACTCTTGCGTGCGCCGTTGCGAGATCGTGAACGCGGACGGCGCCTCCATGGTCATGGCTTCCAAGAAGCTGGGCATTGACCTTCCCGGTCGCGTTGCCGGCATCGATCTCATGTGGGAACTGTGCGGGCTGGCGGAGCGCGAGGGCCACAAGGTATACCTGCTGGGCGCTAAGGCCGATGTTGTCGCCAAGACTGCCGAGGTACTAGTCGAGAGGTATCCCGGTATGACTATCGCTGGCTACCGGGACGGTTACTTCAGTGACGTTGATTTCGACGATGTCGTCGCCGAGGTTGAGCAAAAAAAACCCGATATCGTGTTCGTGGGCATCACCTCGCCCAAAAAAGAGCGCCTGATCGAGCGATTCCGTGAGCTTGGCGCCAAGGGTGCGTTCGTGGGAGTGGGCGGTTCGTTCGATGTGGTGTCGGGCAACATCCCGCGTGCCCCAATGTGGATGCGGCGTGTGAATCTGGAGTGGCTCTTCCGCATGATGCAGGAACCCAAGCGCCTGGCGAAGCGCTATCTAGTCGGTAACATCCGTTTCTATTTACTTCTTCGCAAGGAGTTAAAGAGGAGCAAGGCCAATGTCTAAAAAGAAGGTAATGCTCGTCTTCGGCACCCGCCCGGAGGCAATCAAGATGTGCCCGCTCGTCAACGAGCTGAAGGCGCGCAGGGATGAGTTCGAGACCGTCGTGACCGTGACCGGCCAGCACCGTGAGATGCTCGACCAGGTGCTGCGTGTCTTCGACGTGACTCCCGACCACGACCTGGCGATCATGAAGCCGGGCCAGACGCTGTTCGACGTGACGTGCGACGTGCTGCTCAAGCTCAAGGCCGTCCTCGAGGACGAGAGGCCCGAAGTGGTCCTGGTTCACGGCGACACTACGACCAGCTTCGCAGCCGCGCTCGCCTGCTTCTACCTGCAGATCCCCGTGGGCCACGTCGAGGCCGGCCTGCGCACGCACGACATCTACAGCCCCTGGCCGGAGGAGTTCAACCGCCAGGCGGTCGACATCGTGAGCGAGTACTACTTCGCCCCCACGGAGGCCAGTAAGCAGAACCTACTCGGAGAGGGCAAACCCGATTCCAAGATCTGGGTCACCGGCAACACCGGCATCGACGCCTTGCGCACCACCGTGCGCGAGGGCTATTCACACCCCGAGCTCGCGTGGGCGGAGGGCTCCCGCCTCATCCTCATCACGGCGCACCGCCGCGAGAACCTGGGAGAGCCCATGCATCGCATGTTCCGCGCCATCCGCCGCGTGATGGAGGAGCATTCGGACACCAAGGCGATCTACCCCATCCACATGAACCCGCTCGTTCGCAAGGCGGCACACGAGGAGCTCAACGGCTTCGACCGCCTGCACATCATCGACCCGCTCGAGGTCCTCGATTTCCACAACTTCATGGCGGCGAGCCACCTCATCCTCACCGACTCGGGCGGCATCCAGGAGGAGGCCCCGAGCCTGGGTAAGCCGGTGCTCGTCATGCGCGACACCACTGAGCGCCCCGAGGGCGTGGCAGCCGGCACGCTGAAGCTCGTCGGTACAGAGGAGGACGTAATCTACCGTGAGTTCAGCCGCCTGCTCTGCGATCAGGCCGAGTACGAGGCTATGAGCCATGCATCGAACCCCTATGGTGATGGGCATGCGAGCGAACGCCTCGCGGACGTGCTGACTGGATAACGACATGAACGAATGCTTGAATATATATAAAGCTGCGCATGCCTGTGCAAGCGGTCCTAAAATCCTTTGGCCTCTCGGTGCCGTGTTGCGCCACCTCGACCAGTTTCTTTTCGCTTGTCACATTGGCAGCCGAGCGCAGATCGGCGAGGGTTGCATTTTTCAGCACAATGGTCTCGGTGTCGTCATCTCCGAGTATGCGACTATCGGGGACCGTTGCATGTTATATCAGCATGTAACCATCGGGGCGCTGGAAGACGGCTCCGAAAAGGTGCCATTGATAGGCGATGACGTCGTTATCGGCGCCGGGGCAACTCTTCTTGGCCCCATTAAAGTCGGGAGCGGCGCTAAGATTGGAGCGGGTGCCGTCGTGCTGAGCGACGTTCCCGCGGGCGCCACTGCTGTCGGAGTCCCAGCCAAAATACTAGGAGTGAGTGCATGACGGGCAAGAAGCGGCCTGCTGTCATCATGTTGGGTCCCTCGCTTGATTCTAGAGGCGGCATGGCTTCCGTGGTCAACGGATACATCAATGCCGGTATTCGTGATGTTTGCGATTTTGAGTACATTGAGACTACTAGACCTGGCAGCGTTGTCGCGAAGGTGTTGGCAGGAATCAGTGCTTATGCCAGGTTCCGTAAAGCCCTGACTGGCTGCGATGTCGTCCATCTTCATATCGGCGCTGGCGTTAGCCCAATACGAAAGTCCTTGTTCGCGAAGGCTGCTAAGAGTGCTGGAAAGCCCGTCGTTATCCATGAGCATAGAGGTGTTCTTGCGGAACTCTATCGGGAGGGCGGAGACGATTTTGCTAGAAAAACCCGCGATCTATATGAGCTTGCGGATGTTGCGATAGTTCTTTCAGAGGAGTGGAAGAACTTCTTTGCTGCGAACGTATGCGATCCGTCGAAGTTGCTCGTTCTGCATAATTCGGTCCCTGCGCCGGTTGACACTCCAGTGCTTGGTCGAGAGGAAAAGGTCTTGTTCCTGGGCCATATGACCGATGTCAAGGGTCCGGATATCCTCGTTAAGGCTATTCCTGAGGTTGTCAAGTATCACCCTGCATGTCGTTTCTTCTTTGCCGGTGACGGGGACGCTCGGCCCTACCGCGTTCTTGCAGAGGAACTTGGCGTCCTTGATTCTTGCGAATTCGTTGGCTGGGTTGCCGACCAAGAGAAGGATTGCCTCCTGAGGGGTTGTCCCATCTATTGTCAGCCGTCCAGGAACGAGGGCATGCCCATGGCTCTGCTCGAGGCAATGGGTTATGGGCGTGCCTGTATTGCGACGCGTGTGGGCGGCGTTCCCCAGGTTGTAGATGATGGGAGAGACGGCATTCTTGTCGACCCCCTTGATTACGAGAGTATCGGGGGCGCAATCGTCTCTCTTCTCGAGAATCGAGAGGCTATTGAGGAAATTGGAAGGGCGGCGAGGCTGAAGGTGATGGACGATTTTGCCCCGGCTAATAGCATCGAGAGACTTTCTATGTTGTATGAGAAACTCGCTAGGAAAACGGCGAATAGATGAATTCGGCGGTTAAAAACATGTGGCGCATCGCATATGCAGGTACGGCGAAGCTGCTCCCTCAGAGTTGTTACTGCAAGCACGCTATGCGTCTGAGAAACTTCTTCGCTCACAGAATTTGTGAGAACGTCGGAAAAGGCATTAATATCGAGCGCGGCGCGACCTTCTCGTCAAGTGTGACAATAGGCGATGCCTCAGGTATCGGCAAGGACTGTGAGCTGCACGGGGAGGTGCACATCGGCGACCATGTGATGATGGCTGCCGAATGCGTTTTTTATACCCGTAATCATGAGACCTCACGTACAGACATCCCGATGAGCCAACAAGGCGAAACGGAAATGAATCCTATTTACATCGGCGATGACGTCTGGTTGGGTCGACGCGTGATGGTGATGCCTGGAGTGCATATCGGCAACGGTTGCATTGTCGCTGCTGGAGCGGTTGTTACCAAGGACTTGCCCCCATATACAGTTGCGGGAGGGGTGCCTGCCAAGATCATTGGATCGCGGCTCAATATATGAGTGGAGATAATCACACGCCCAAGGTGCTTCATTATTGTTGGTTTGGCGGTAAACCTGTGCCCCGGAAAGCTTTGGCGACTGTTGATCGCTGGCATGAGCTTATGCCTGATTATCAAATTATTCGATGGGATGAGTCGAATTTTGATATTTACGAGTGTCCTTATGCTAGAGATGCTTACAAAGCCGGAAAATGGGCCTTCGTAAGCGACTACGTGAGATTCAAAGTCGTCTACGATCACGGCGGTACCTATATGGATATTGGCAGCGAGCTCTTGAAGTCGATAGATCCGCTTGTGAAAGCGTCGGGGTTCACTGCGTGCGACTTTGAGTCGCACGCAGTGAGCCCCGGCCTAGTGCTCTCGGCCAGGGCTCACTGCGACTTACTCGGTGAAGTTCTTGATTCTTACCATAATCTTGATTTCGAGGATTCCATCGAGTTCCTGTATTCCCATACCGTTAATCAAATATTTGGTGAGGTTCTTGAGCGCCATGGCTATCAGTGGGGTGTGGACGCCCTGTGGGAGTACGACGGTTTTAGGGTCTATCCGAGCGAGTATTTCTGTCCAAAACTCGACTTCGGGGGCTTCAAATGCACGGAAAACACTTACTCCACCCATATCAGCTCGGCAAGTTGGCTCCCTGCAAATGAGCAGTTTCGTGTCGGTTTTATTAATAAATGGGCACCCTATGTGGGGGACTTCATAGCTCGCAAGGTTGCTCGAGCTCTGACATTCCTGAAATATCGAAAGGACGACCGTTGATTACGGTATTTACCCCTAGTTACAACAGGGCTTATACCCTGCCTAGGCTGTTCGGGTCTTTGCAGAGGAAAACATGCAGCGACTTCGAGTGGCTTATCGTAGATGACGGCTCGACCGATGGAACAGCTAAGCTGTGCGAAGAGTTTGCAAAGGAGGCACGTTTTCCCCTTCGTTATGTTCGCCAGGAAAATTTTGGGAAGCACGTGGCTATCAACCGAGGTGCGATTGAGGCAAACGGGGAATGGTTCTTCATCGTGGATTCCGATGATTACCTCCCTCCGGACTCGATTGAGATAAACAAGGGCTATTTGTCCCAAATCTCGGGAGATGCTCGATTTGCTGGGGTTTCTGGTGTTCGCGCGAGGGCAGACGGTTCCTGGATTATTGGCCAAGGGTTGAGCCTGAAGGATGTTGATTCTCAGGTGCTCGAGCGGTTCTCTAGGGAGTATATCGATGCAACTTCTCAAGATTACCGCGTGAAGTTTAGAATGCCGGGCGATCGAGCTGAGGTCGTGAGGACCAGTCTGGTTAGGAAATACCCGTTCCCTTGGTTTGAGGGTGAGAGATTCGTTTCGGAGTACTACTTTTGGCAGTCCATCTCCGAGGAGGGGCTTAAGTTTCGATGGTTTAACAAGCCGTCTTACTGCGGCGACTATCTCGCTGATGGACTTACTACAAATGTCCGTGCTGTCTTTCTCAAAAGTCCTCTCGGAAGGTCTTTCATAGATAACTTCACTATCGGCTCGCACGCTCCTCTTAGTATGAAGATTAGGTCGGCAGTGAATTATATGCGTTATGGACGACTTGGGGGTAAAACGATTCCGATGCTCCTCCGCCAAGCAGATAATAAGCCTTTTGCGCTCCTTGGTCTGCCTGTTGCAGTCGTCTTACCTCTGAAGGGAGATGTGGAATGAGCCGTAGTCTTTCTATAATCGTTCTCGTTTATAACTCAGCCGAGGATGCGCAGGTATGTGTCGACAAGCTACTGTCTTTCGAGTTTCCCTTGCAGGTGGTTATCGTCGATAACTGCTCGCCTGATGGTTCCTTCGTCGCCTTAAAGGAACGTTATAAAGACAGCCAGAGGGTCGATGTTATACAGACTGATGTAAACAGGGGATATAGCGCCGGAAACAATTGCGGCATACGATATGCAATGGAGCGCTACGGGTCTGACAGCGTGGCCGTAATGAATCCTGATGTGCTCATCCCCGATGAGAAGATGCTGCTAGCTTTATTGGATCTCCTTTGGTCTTCGGACAATGTTTTGGCTGTTGGCGGTCAACCGATCAATCATCTTGAGGGTGATTCTATTTGGCCGTCAAGCTGGAGCCTGCCCACGCCTTGGGAGGTTGTCGCCAACCATTGTCTCCTTCGCCGCAGTGAGCGTCGTGATAATGCCCGCGAGATCGCTCCCGGTGTATTTTCCGTTGATTGCATTGTCGGTTGCTTTTTCATCGCTAAGGCAGGGAAGTTCTCTGAGGTTGGCCTTCTTGATGAAGGGGTCTTCCTTTACAACGAGGAGAACATTCTTGGTAAGAAGTGCAAAGCGGCTGGCTTGCGTCTTCTGGTGGACAAGAGCCAGACTTATTATCACAACCACTCGCCAAATGCGGTCCGTGCGAGATCGCTCAAGTCGAGGCTTTCTTCGGCTCGTATCGGCTACAAGTCTCGTCAGTATCTTGCCAGAACCTATTATTCGCCACTGCTGTCTTTTCCGCTATGTTGGGTCGAGATGATCAATGAGCTGGTAATTGTTCTGGGCTGGTTGCTCCATGACGCATTCAGATACAGCAACGAAACGGTGATTTCTGGCAATGATAGCGATACGAATCCCTGCTCATAACCCTATGAACATGAAACGAGTATGAGAACAATTTACAACACGAAATGTTTAACCTTGGGCTTCTTTGAGAACGTGCCCGCACGCTGCTCGGATCTCATCTTGCTTTCCGTTGTTATCGCGGAGAACTTCTTTGGCCTTGTAGATGCCGCTGCCATCAATATCGCCGGAGTGCTTAACGTCAACCTTCTTTGGCAGCTTCTTCTACTTGTCTTGTCAGTCGTTCTATACTGGAAGTCTTTGAGGGTTCCTGGGACCAAGACTAGCGTTTGGCAAGGCTTTTTTTTCGCCGTGCTCATCGGGCTGTGTTTCTTTTCCTCTTATCGATGCGAGCTCCTTACAGGTCAGCCTTTCGAGCGGGGGCTTATCCCCCAAAGGTCCTTTATGATTTGTCTGCTCTCGGCCATTCTACTGAGAAGGCCCTTTAAGGCTGGACTTGTTGATTCCGATAGGCTCCTGAGGGGGGGTCTCCTGCTCGGGTCGATTGCCTCTCTGCTATACCTTGTACAGGCAGCCGTAGGTTCATCGTTTACGTTCATTCACGTTCAGGGCGGCGTGAAGTATGGTGGGCTGAGGCTGTATATCGACAGTGCTTTGAGCACGACCTCGGGACTGCTGGGGCTCTGGTGCTGTTTACGCTGCGACAACTGGAGGCCCGCTGTTCCGACCCTGCTCGCCCTCGGGGTGATTCTGTTCGTCAGCAAGGGACGCCTTGAGCTCATTGTTTATCTGGTTGCCATCTCAGTCATATTCCTACTTGCAAAGGGAAACGCTCGTGCCAGGGTGCTACTGCTCTGCTTTGCCAGCCTTGCGCTGATTGTTTTTCTGCAATCAGATTATTTCGGACAGATTGCCTCTAGCTTTCTAAACGGGCAGATAGGCGGCAGTGAGGATACGACCTCAATTCGTGAAGCTGGTCGTGACTATTATGACATGGTATTGAGTACAACCCCCTGGGGTGTCGCGCTCGGATGTGGCTATCCGAGCGACCTCTATACGCCAGCGACTGACATGGCAGGGTTTCAGCACGGTTACCTTTTAAGCGACAACGGCGTCTATGCATTCCGCTATGTTTACGGGAATCTCGGCGTTTCTGTCGTCATTCTCGCGCTCCTGTCCTGTTTGTGGTGCGGGCTCAGATGCAGGAAAGATCACTTCTCTCCCGTCATAATCGGTTTTTTCCTTTTCCTTGTGCTACCTGCCGCTAATTTCGCCTGGTGGTGGTGTGTTGAGGACTGGGAGGTTATGACAACTTTGGTTATTGCCTTGAGCTGGCAGAAGGATATATGTCTCCGGGGGTTTGGTGAAAAAGAATTCCATGAAGATTGATCTCAATGCTCCAGCAAAGTCAATTAAAGCGGCTTCGATCGCCCAGCTTGGCTCTAAGATGGTTAACGTCGTTATGCAACTCGTTGTGACCATGGTGCTTGCGCGCCTGCTTACGCCTGAGCAGTTTGGTACGGTCGCTATTCTTACCGCGTTTTCTGGAGTCTTTAACATCCTTGCGGACGCGGGGGTTTCCACCGCTATCGCGCAGTCCCGCGACCTTGACGAGTCGGAATACGACCGCCTCCTTTTCCTGGGGCTCATAATCGGTCTTGTCCTCACTGCGGCATTCTGCTTGCTTTGTGTGGGCGTGGCTTGGTTCTACGATGACGCCGAATATGTGCCGCTCGGGTGCTTCATGTCTTTGGCCGTGCTTTTCAACTCGTTGAACATGGTCCCAAACGGCGTTCTTATCAAGGAGCGCAAGTTTAACCTGATTGCCGCGCGTCTCGTTATCTGCACGCTGGTCGTCGGTGCCATTGCGGTCCTTCTGGCCTTTCTCCGCTTCGGGGCCTTCTCTATCGTAGCAAACTCGGTACTGACAGCCCTTTTTGTTTTGGTTTGGAACCTCAGAGGCGCCCATCTCAGGCTATCAGTCGGCAGCCTTAGGGGCGTTTTGGCTAAAGTGGGGAGCTTCTCAGCCTACAACTTGGGCGCGAGCCTGATTGGATGGCTGGCATACAACCTCGATTCGCTTATTGTGGGCAAGCTCTTCGGTTCAGCTGAGCTAGGCTATTACAACAAGGCCTGTAGCCTGTATGCCTATCCACTGAACATACTTGCGTCTCCGATTACCGACACGATTCTGCCTTTCCTCGCACCGCTTAGGGACGATGTGAACGTGCTCAGGCAACGTTTCGTTGGTATTTTCCGTAAGCTGTCCTTTATCAGCGCTTTCTGTACGGTCGCCATGCATGTTTGCGCATCCGAGTTGATCGTAATCATGTTTGGGGAACAATGGGTGCCAGCCATACCGTTGCTTAGCATGCTCGCGTTCGCCGTCTATTCGAGGGGATTAAACGGATCGTTCGGCGCTTTGCTGTCCGCCTGCGGGCGCGCCGATCTCCTTATGCGTTCCACGGCGATTAACACGGTGGTGTCGGTTGGAATGATTTGCATCGGCGGAGCGCTCGGGTCTGTCCAATCGCTTGCCATATGCGTCACCGTTGCGTACAACCTCGAAATGATCGCCCCAATCTATTTATGTGCAAAATACTGTCTCCACATTAGCCTTTTCAAGTTTTTCTCGTATTTGGTACCCGATATTATTGGTTGCCTGGCGGTCATCGTCTCCGCTTCGTCCATCTCTTGGGGATTCGAAAACGTATTTCTGGCTTTGGCGGCAAAGGGCCTCTTTGTTTTCTGCAGCATGGTTTTTGTGAAGTTGGTCTGTGATTGGGTCCTTTATCACGAGAAACCTTGTTTAAAAATTCTTTTTGGCCGATGAATTCGCTTGCAGTGTCGTTGGTATGAAGGAGGAGATTTTGAACGACCAAAAGCAACTTATTGTTTTCAGCAATGGCGACGCGTGGGATGCGAGCACCTGGTCCAATGTTCCGTATATGTTCCTGACTACTTTCAAACGCATGTGTCCCAGCGTGGAAATACACACGTTCGATATGAGTCAAGTTGGCTCGGGGTTAGTCTTGTCCGTGCTTGTGAAATGCTGGAATCGTATCGCTATACCGCTTTTGGGACCCTTTTGTAGCTTTGACCGGACTAGTTTTAGGCGTCGCCTCTTGACTCAAAAGATGCGGAAATTCGAAAAACACGTTGCTAGGGGGGGGCGGCGTCCTCCTAAGTTTCGATTTCAGCAATCCTGCTCCGAGGCTTGCTGGTTACGAAACTGTGCTTTTCTGTGATTGGACAATTGACTATGCGATCCGGGAGCATCAGCATCGTACTCCAACTGCTTCCGAGAATAAGCTCATTGAACGTCAGAGTGAGGCTCTTTCTGACGCTAATCTGGTTGTCTCATTATTTCCACGATCTGCCGAGTTTATCCGAGAATCTAGTCCTAAAGCTAAGGTCTGCTATTATGGATTACCTGCGAATATTGTCGACGAGGGAGCAAGGGCAAACTTCGAACGGTTTGATTCACGACGGCTTTTATTCATCGGAAAGCCTGCCTATCTATCGAGCCTTCGTGTAGTCGTACAGGGGCTTGAGGCATTCAACTCCTCGCATCCCGGTTTTGAGTTGGGGCTCGATGTGATTGGGATGGAAAGTGGTCCCGGCGGAGAGAGCATTACCTACCATGGATTCCTGCGGAAAGATATCGACGCGGATCGTAATCTGTATTACGGGCTCATTGCTTCTGCAAGGGCTCTTGTAACCGTTTCCGATAGCTGGGTCGGCGCATCATCGATTGTTGAGGCGATGTCGCTAGGAACTCCCGTAATTGTGACTCCCAATATCGAGCTGAAAGCGATGCTTGGCAATCCAGATTGGGGTTTTTGGTGTGAATGCTCTTCGGATGCTGTATCCAAGCGGCTTTCTGATCTCGATGCGCTTACCGAGGAAGAGCTTAGAAAGATGTGTCATACCGCTGCAGACACTGTAGAAGACTTCACCTGGGAGAATCTCGTTAGGAACTGGTGCGCTGAAGTCGGTTTTTAGAAAGGCGGCGAGTAATGCGACAAGAGATTATTGAAGAGGGAATAAACCAGGAATTATATGTTAAGCACCTCGGGGGGGGGTCGATGGGATCGCGCAGAAACTCCTCAATCGAGCTACTGCGAATCTTATCGATGTTTATGATTCTTCTTTCGCATTTTGTGGTTCACAACGAATTCGATTACACGACTATGCCTCTAGGGATGCCTCGATTCCTGTTACAGCTTTTTTTCGAGAGCGGCGGAAAAATCGGTGTAGTTATCTTCTTCACCATCTCTGCCTGGTATTTCCTTGATCACAGACAGACCGTTCGCGGTTGCCTACTTCGTGTCTGGGCGCTGGAGAAGGTGCTCCTTTTCTACGGCATAATGTTGGCTTTACTTTATTTCCTTTTCGATAGGCAGCATTTCGGGCCGATGCTTGCACTCCACAGCCTTTTCCCCCTCGTTTTTTCACTCTGGTGGTATCCAACCGCCTACGCTATCTTTCTATGTTTTCTTCCATTCTTGGAGAAGGGCCTGAGAGGAATGGGCAGAGAGAGTCATCTTTCTCTCTGCCTCGTGTTGCTTTTTCTTTACGCCGGAATCTCCCTAATTCCCGGGGCGCCTATGGTCGGTCAGGTCTTCAGCTTTATCTACTTGTACATTCTAATTTCTGCCTACCGCTGGTATCTTAAGGGCAAAAGGTCTTTGTGTCCTTGGACGATGATTTTTGCCGGCATGATTATTATTTCGATATACGTCGTATTGTCGATGGTCGCGTGGCAGTTCGGAGGATATCAAATCGGCGTAAAGTACAATAATTTTGTGACGGATGCCGTCAGGCTGCCATGTATTCTTGTCGGCTTTGGGCTATTTGCTCTTTTCAAACAAAAAACATTTCACAGTCGTATGATTGATTGGGTTGCGGCGGGAGCATTCGCGGTTTATTTGATAACCGACTATGGGGCTTCGCAAGTCGCTCTTTGGTGCGGTAATTTGGACCTGGGACTTGCCGTGTCGTCACCTGTGAATTTCGCTTTTGCGATGCTGATAATTCTTGGCATTTACCTTACTTGCACGATTGTCGACGGTCTTCGTCGCTCGCTGTTCAGCCTCATGCTCGATTCTAAGTGGGACCGCTTGTTTCAAAACTTTTATACAAAGACTTCGGCTGCCATGTTGAACTTGGATTCCGATGTGGTTCCAAGCGAGCACTAAGTTTATTCAGAAAGGAAATTATGAAGGGCATCATCCTCGCCGGCGGGTCCGGCACTCGCCTGTACCCGCTCACGCTCGTGACCTCCAAGCAGCTGCTGCCGGTCTACGACAAGCCCATGATCTACTACCCGCTGTCCACCCTCATGCTGGCGGGCATCCGCGACATCCTGGTCATCTCCACGCCGACGGACCTCCCCAACTTCGAGCGCCTGCTCGGGGACGGCTCGCGCTACGGTGTGAACCTCTCCTACGCCGAGCAGCCGAGCCCGGACGGTCTCGCGCAGGCCTTCACCATCGGCGAGGACTTCATCGCCGGCGAGCCGTGCGCGCTCGTGCTCGGCGACAACATCTTCTACGGCAACGGCCTGTCGCGCCACCTGACGCGCGCCGTCCAGAACGCCGAGTCGGGCCGCGCCACGGTCTTCGGCTACCACGTGGACGACCCCGAGCGCTTCGGCGTCGTCGAGTTCGATGCGCAGGGCAGGGCCGTCTCCATCGAGGAGAAGCCCGAGTGCCCCAAGAGCTCCTACGCCGTCACCGGCCTGTACTTCTACCCGGGCGACGTGGCCGCCAAGGCGCATGAGGTTAAGCCCTCGGCCCGCGGCGAGCTCGAGATCACCACGCTCAACCAGATGTACCTGGGGGAGGTGACGCTGTCGGTGGTGACCCTGGGCCGCGGCTACGCGTGGCTCGACACCGGCACCATGGAGAGCCTGCACGAGGCGGCGGAGTTCGTCCGCGCCGTCGAGCACTCCCAGGACCTTCCCGTGTCCGTGCCCGAGGAGATCGCCTGGGAGAACGGCTGGATCACGACCGAGGGGCTCAAGCAGGCCGCCGAGGCCTACGGCAAGTCGGTCTACGGGCGGCACCTCAAGAAGGTCGCCGCCGGCGAGATCGTCAACAGCCCGCGCGAGTACTAATCCGATTCAATGGGAGATAGAAACATGTCTGTAGAGCTCTTCGAGCCCAAGAACATCATCGTCACGGGCGGCTGCGGCTTCATCGGCAGCAACTTCGTCCACTACGTGGTCGACAACCACCCTGACGTCCACGTCACCGTCCTGGACAAGCTGACCTACGCCGGCAACCCCGAGAACATCGCCGGGCTGCCCTCCGACCGCGTGGAGCTCGTCGTCGGCGACATCTGCGACGCGGAGCTGCTGGACAGGCTGGTCCTGGGCCACGACGCGATTGTGCACTACGCCGCCGAAAGCCACAACGACAACTCCATCGCCGACCCGGAGCCGTTCCTGCGCACCAACGTCGAGGGAACCTTCCGCCTGCTTGAGGCCGTCCGCAAGTACGGCATCCGCTACCACCACGTCTCCACCGACGAGGTCTACGGCGACCTGGCGCTCGACGACCCGGCGAAGTTCACCGAGGAGACGCCGTACAAGCCGAGTTCTCCGTACTCGAGCACCAAGGCGTCCTCCGACATGCTCGTGCGCGCCTGGACCCGCACCTACGGCCTTCGCACCACGATCTCCAACTGCTCCAACAACTACGGCCCCTACCAGCACGTGGAGAAGTTCATCCCCAGGCAGATCACGAACATCATCGACGGCGTGCGCCCCAAGCTCTACGGTAAGGGCGAGAACGTCCGCGACTGGATCCACACCGAGGACCACTCCTCGGCCGTCTGGGACATCCTGACCAAGGGCCGCACGGGGGAGACCTACCTCATCGGCGCCGACGGGGAGAAGAACAACATCACCGTCCTGCGCATGATCCTCGAGGCCATGGGCCGCGACCCCGAGGACTTCGACTGGGTCGCCGACCGCCCCGGCCACGACCGCCGCTACGCCATC
>NZ_JBQKEF010000028.1:0-13234 GCF_052121455.1 Collinsella sp. LCP19S3_D3
TGGGCATGCGGAGGGATTCGAACCCGCAAGGGTGCGGAGCTGAGGAAACGCGAAGCGTTTTCCAGCGCAGCACGCAAGGAGCGGAGCGACGCAGCGGGGCGCGGCCGCCGGCAGGCGGACGCGGAATCCCTCCGTCCCATATCAACAACGGGCTCTCCGTATCTCAACCGGCACTTGGGGACGTTCCCAAAGTGCCGGCACTAAAGGAACGCCACCAAGTACCGGCTCATCCACCCTCAAAAGACAGACGCCCCAAGCCCGAAAGGACCAAGAGCGCCTTACATCAAGAAATATCAGCCCCGTTCCGAAAAGCGAGCCGTCATCTACAAAATGGCGCGTGGCCCCGGCGGGCCGGGCATTAAGTTTGTCGCGAGTTCCGCACGCAAAGAAGGCCACTTAATGTGGCCTTCGTCTTGCGCAGGACTGCAGAGCAGCAAACTTAATGCCCGGCCCGCCGGGGCCACGCGTCCCTAATTGTTCAGCATGCGGTCGAAGCTTCCCGAGTCGCCATCCCGATAGTCGGCGGTCATCAGAATCTCCTGCGGAATGCGACCTCCCTCGCGCAGCACATTGCGGAACTGTACGCGCGTGACCATAGGCAGATCCTTGATCGTCGCCGCCAAATTCTGCGGCACACCCTGATTGGCAGCCGCAGGCTCGCACTCGCCGCCAGCTTTCACGCGACGCTTGTGCTCGGCGAGCATGGCACGATACATGCCGGCATGCAAGCGAATCTCAACCACATTGGCATTGCGGGCCTGCTCGACGATGCGCGCACCCTCTCGGTCGATATCGCCCACGTAGTAGACATAGTTAAAGCGATAGCCGATCTCGGCCAGATAATCATCCAGTGCGTGCGAGACGCTCGCCTTGCAGCCACCGCCAAAGATCACGCCACCCACCTTGGTGCCAAAAAGCTTAGCGTGCTTGCGGCCGCGCAGGAGCTTGACGATCTCGTCATAGGTGTCTAGGTTCTCGACCATAATGAACGGCTTGTCGGCGCCCAGCGTAAAGAAGCCCGTAAAGTGCACGGGGCGGTTGGGGGCGACCTTAATCGCCTGCATGCTGATGCCCTTTTCGGTCATACGCCGAATCAAGCGCTCGCCGTGTTTACCGTCAAAGGCCTTCTCATCGTTAAAAATCTGGTAGGCGCGCTGGCGACGCGAAGCGACCGGCGTGTCGGCACCGCGATTCTGCTCAATCCAAGCCTGGATGATCGCAATCTCCTCGGCAATCTTGCGGTTGGACATCTCGTTGTGCTGAGTGCGCTGCGAAACCTTTTTGCCGTCCTTGCCCTCAACCTTAACGATTTGAGTCTGTTGCTCCTTAATATTGGAGAGTGCAGCAGGTGTGGGAACGACCTTGAGCAGCTGCCTGCCCAGGACACGGGCCAGAGCAAACGCCGAAACCTCGCCATGAGCGGTCGACTCAGGCTGCTGGGCAGTCGCATCGTTTGCAGTCGGTTTGGGCTGCGTCTGGGATTTGCACTTGGAATCTGTCCGAGTATTGCGCTCTTGCTTTGGCGCGGACGAGCCCTTTTGCGAACGCTCAGGCTTGCCCCCCTTTACTGGCTGGCGCTTGGGCTGCTCCGCCGGGATCTCAGCCTTCGCATCCTTGTTTTGCCCCGCTGCCTGCTCGGCCACGGATTCGGCATTTGAGCCACGGCCGCCACGGTGACGACGACGGCGAGGCTTGCTCGAAGCGCTCTCCCCCGCTTTCTCGCCCGCAGACTGCTGGCCTCGGGGCTCGACATCGCCCGCAGGCCGCGGCTCAACAGGCTTCTGCTCACGGACCATCGGCTCGGCAGCCTTCTCAGCCTTCTCCGCTGGTGCAGCGGGAGCCTGGTCGGTCTTTTCTTGACGCCTTGCGGGATACGCACGACCCATAAAGCCGCGTCCGGGACGGCATGAACCCGGAGCCTTCTTGACGGGCTCCTCGGGTGAACCAGCAGCCTCGACGGACTCCTGAACGTTGCACACAACACCTCCCTGCTCGGCCTTAAAGTGAGCACCGCGACGACGCTTGGGCTCCTGGACCTCAGCGGCGCACTGCGGCTCGGTAACAGCCTCATCCTCGACGGGCTCGACATCCGTCGCATCCTTTTGAGCCACGGCGCGACGGAAGCGCTCCTGCTGGGCACGGCGCTGCGCATCGCGCTTGCCGCCCCCGCCAAAACCGCCGCGGCCCGCCTTGGCCGTAAAGGCGCGAACGACGCTCTCGTCAAGCAGCTCATCGGTGTCGACGTTCTCGCGCGGAGCCGTTTCCACCGCAACAGGCGCCTCGACAACGTCCTCGACGGCCTCTTCGTCAGCCTCGGCAGGCTGCTCCTGGACATCGCGAATCTCGGCATTAATGGTATAGAACGCTGGGCGCCCGTTAACGCCGCTGCCCTCGATCTTGGTAACGATCTTTGCCGCGATAAGCTCATCGCGCATCGCCTTGGTGTCACATTCCTTATCGACGGAACGGAAAATCTGTGCCAGCGCGCTCGACTTGATCTTGAGCGCCTTGCGGCAGAGCAGGTCGTAGGCAACCAGCTTGGCACGCTCGGCAGAAAGCGACGTCTGGCTGCTCAGACGCTCAGCCAGGGCATCGATGTTGTTTTGGTTATCGGAATATACCGTCTTGGCCACGGGGCCCCTTTCATATGTACACATATACGTCTATATGGTACAACGCACGCCCCTATCCACGCAAAACATCTGCGAGAACACCCGGGCACACTAGCTATTGCATGGAAAAAAGGCCGAGCCCGCGCAGTTGCGGACCCGGCCTTTCCGAGTCATATAGATGTGACGTTCAATCCGTTAGGTCGATTAGGCCTTGGCGGCCTCGGCGCCTGCGGGAGCCTCGGCAGCAGCAGCGCGACCATACTCGGCCTTGCCCATCTCGGACCACTCGGGCTCCTCGTCGGGCATGGAACCGGCCTCCTTGCCGAAGAGCTCCTTGAGGCAGTTGACGGCAACGATGAGGCCCAGGACCATCAGCAGGACGGCAAAGACGAGCTGCAGGCCCTTGGTGGCGGCGACGGAGACGGCGGCCGTGGTGGCGGTAGCCGGGATGGTACCGAAGAAGCCGTAGGCCTGGACGGCAGCCATGCAGCCCATGGCGCTCTGAACCAGCGAGGTAAAGGTGCAGCAGAGCAGGAAGGCGACGGGCACGTAGAGCATCCAGCCCTTGCGACCGGTGCACTTGCAGAACACGGCAAGGGTGATCATGGTCATGCCGCCGAGCAGCTGGTTGGAAGCACCAAAGAGCGGCCAGATGTTGGCATAGCCGCCAAAGGCGAGGGCGAGGCCGGGGAGGAGGGTGACAACCGTGGCGAACCAGGGGTTGCCGAGGACCTTCATGTAACCGGCCTTGGACTCGATGGCCAGGGCGTCGTTGGTCTGGGCAAAGAACTCGGAGAACGAGGTGCGGGCGATGCGGGCGACGGCGTCGAGCGAGGTCAGGGCCAGAGCGGAGACGTTCATGGTCATAAAGACGGTAGCAAGCGTGCCGTCAACGCCGAAGGCCTGCATACCGCGAGAAATGCCAGCAGCGAAGATCTGGAACGGGGTGGAAGCGACGCCGGCGTTGAAAGCGCCGGTACCGGCAGTGTTCATGTCGGAGAACATGATGCCGGCGACGATGATGGCGAGGATGCCGACGAAGGACTCGACGATCATGGCGCCAAAACCGACCTTGACGGCGTCCTGCTCCTTCTCGACCTGCTTGGAAGAGGTGCCCGAAGAAACGAGGCTGTGGAAACCGGAGAGAGCGCCGCAGGCAACGGAGACAAACAGGACCGGGAACATCATGCCCAAGGCATTGCTAAAGCCGGTGAAAACCGGAGCGGTGATGGTGGCCTGGCCGTTAACGCCCAGGACGACGATGCCGAGGACAGCACAGACAATCATGACGATCATCATGATGGAAGTGAGGTAGTCGCGAGGGGTCTTGAGCATCTGGATGGGCATGGCGCCGGCAAAGACCAGGTAGACCATGACGACGGCGAACCACTGGAACTTGTCCAGGTAAACCGGGAACTGCATACCGACGGCGAACATGAGGACCATGAGCACCACGCCGGTGACGAACTCGGCAGCGCCGGTGAGGTTGAACTTCTTCTGAGCCCAACCAAAGGCCATGGCGACGAAGGTGAACAGGCTGGAGATGGTGCCAGCGCAGCCAGCGGCATAGGACTTGGTGAAGTCGATGGCACCGGTGGCAGCGCCAGAGGCGTCAACGACCGGGGTGAACATGAACGTCTTGCAGACCATGTCGGTAAAAGCGGCGATGACGATGATGCAGAACAGCCAGCAGAACAGCAGGAACAGGCGACGGCCGGTCTTGCCGATGTACTTCTCGATGAGCTGAGCCAAGGACTTGCCGTTGTTCTTCATCGAAGCGTACAGGGCGCCAAAGTCGTGAACGGCGCCAAAGAAGATGCCGCCGACGAGGACCCAGAGCACGACGGGCAGCCAGCCGAAGGCCATGGCGACGATCGTACCCGTAACAGGGCCAGCACCGCAGATCGAGCTGAACTGATGCGAGAACGCGGTGAAGGCTGAGACGGGCGAGAAGCTCTTGCCGTCCTTCATGCGCTTGGCAGGCGTGAGGGCCTCTTTATCAACGCCCCACTTGTTAGCCAGCCAGCGGCCGTAGCCCAGATAGCCGCAGGCGAGCACCGCCGCGGCCACAACCATGAGCAAAACTCCGTTCATTACATTTCCTCCTCTAAAAAGAACTTCCTAGACATAAAAAATGAGGGCCGTCGGTTGCGCTCGACGGCCCTCATCTTCATCAGCCGCCCGTTATCGTACGGGCTAGCTGTATGTGCTAATCCGCATCAGATAATTACTACGCTGATAATGTTTAGCTGATGCGTGAACATGTCTAAGAAATCCTCTTCAATCATGATGCGAACGATCCGTGCGTGTTCACATCCCCCAGTGGATGAAAAGGAGTATGAAACTTTAGTTGCCTAAAGTCAACGCAAATATGTAATGAATTTTCAACTTTATTTGAATTTCTCGGTATAAAACGTCACTGACCTCGGACTTTACCCCACGACAGTTTTTGCTTGAGAGATGCTCCTCGGGGGCGGGGCGGGCGCCTGCCGCCATATATGAACTTTCCTGCTCGGGCAGTCCTGCTCACGACGGAGGCCACATTAAGTGGCCTCCTGTTCGTGCGGAACTCGCGATAAAGTTCATATATGGCGGCAGGCGCCCGCCCCGCCCCCGAGGAGTTCCCATCCCAAATCTCAACTCTGTTATCATAATTACGATAATATCCTGATAGCTCAGGAGGTAGCTGTGAATATTAGGCCGGTCTCAGATCTTAGAAATCACTACCCGGATGTTGAACGCGAAGTCGAACAGGAGGGTCCGGTTTTTCTAACTAAAAACGGGCGGGGCTCTATGGTCGTCATGAGCTTTGAGCAGTACAAGTCGCTGAGCAATACAATCGAGAGCGCACTTGATGCCGCTGATCGTCAGGCTGCCAGCATGCAACTTCGCTATACACACGACGATGTCTTTGGCTCTGTCAGAAAAATGCTCGACGGCGGTCTCGATGAACAGGCACTATAAGCTCCGCTATCTTCCCCTATTTTGGGAGGACCTCAGCCAAGCAGCGTCATATATCGCCTTTGATCTCAATAACCCCGCTGCAGCAAATAGGCTTGTCGACAATGTTGAAGCAGGCATACTCGAGCATCTCAAGAATCCAACCATGTCACCAACATACCCTTCGACAAGAAGACGGTTGCACCCGTATTACCGCTTCTACGTTGGCAACTACATGGTTTTTTATGTCGTCATCGACGACGTCATGGAAGTCCGCCGACTGCTATATAAAAGCCGAGATATTGAGTCGATTATCAGGTAGGTTTCTTTCAGCTAAAGCACGCCGGAAATTTGACGCTGACCTGTTAACCTTGCCGGACGTTGTCGACGCCGATCCAGCTCAGTAGCTGCATAGATACAGAAAGGTTCCCAACGCTGCCCGGGCGCCAGCGGCCGCATATGAACTTTATCGCGAGTTCCGCACGAACAGGAGGCCACTTAATGTGGCCTCCGTCGTGAGCAGGACTGTAGAGCAGGAAAGTTCATATGCGGCCGCTGGCGCCCGGGCAGCGTCGGAGACCGCACCCATACGACTACAGCGTCATGTTTGGATCGGCGTCGACGTCGAACGGCGAGATTTCACCTCGGTCGAATTTGCGGCGAGCGACCTCCGCAATCATGGCGGCGTTGTCAGTACAGGCCGAGAGAGGCGGCACCGTTACGCGAATCCCCTGACGCCCGAGTTTCTTAATCATCATCTCGCGCAGATGCGGGTTGGCCGAGACGCCGCCGCCGATGCAATACTCCTTGCACCCGGTGGCGTGCAGGGCGTTTTTGGCCTTCTTGTACTGCACGTCAAAGACCGCCGCCTCAAACGAAGCCGCCAGGTCGGGCAGGTGAATCGTGCGCCCAGCCTTGGTCTCCTGCTCAATATAGAGCGTCACCGCCGTCTTGAGGCCCGAAAGTGAGAAGCGGTAGTCTCCCCTGCTGTTAAGCGCACGGGGAAAATCGATCGCGCGGGGATTGCCCGTCTCGGCGAGCTTGGAGATGATGGGGCCGCCGGGATAGCCCAGACCCAGCGCCTTGGCAACCTTGTCGAAGGCTTCGCCCACGGCGTCGTCCAGCGTCTCGCCAAGCACCTCGTAGTCGCCCCATGCCTTTACGTGCACGAGCATGGTGTGCCCACCCGAGACAAGCGTAAAGATAAACGGCGGCTTAAGGTCGGGCTGCGCCAGCAGGTTGGCGAACAGGTGACCCTCCAGATGATTGACGCACACGAGCGGTTTACCGGCAGCATACGCAAAGCCCTTGGCAAAGGCGACGCCCACCACCAGGGCACCCACCAGGCCCGGGCCTTGCGTCACACCCACGGCGGCAAGCTCACTTGGCGCAATCGCTCCACCCTCAAGGCCAAGCGATACCGCGGCATCTTCAAGCGCCGCATCTACGACACTCACAATCACCTCGACATGCTTGCGCGAGGCGATCTCGGGCACCACGCCGCCAAAGCGAGCATGAAAATCAATCTGCGTCGACACCTGGTTGGCCAGCATATTGCCGTCCGCATCGATAATCGCAACAGCAGTCTCGTCGCAAGAGCTCTCGATGGCAAGAACTAGGCGACGGCGCTCGATTTCGGCACGCTCCTCGGCGGTGCGCTCGGGCTCAGGCAGCGGCCAGACGCGCTGCTCGGCAGCCGTTGGCTCGGGCGAGGCATTGTCGAGAGGAAGCACCAGGGGCAGCGACGCCGTCATGACGATGGCATCCTTGCCGACGCCGTAGTAGCCACGGCGACGACCCGCCTCGGTAAAGCCCAAGGCGCTATAGAGCGCAATCGCACCCTCGTTGCCGTCCTCAACCTCAAGCGAAGCAGTGGTGCAGCCGAGCATCTGGGCGTCATAGCTCACGTGCGACAGCAGCTTGCGGGCAATGCCCTCGCGACGATGAGCAGGATCAACCGCGACGTCCATAATCTGAACGTCACCGTCGACGACCATGCCGCCGGCAAGTCCCAGCAGCTGACCGTCGTCGTGCGCCACCCACCAGCTACGCGGCGCGGCAACGCCCTCGCCCAGCTCGGACAGGAACATGCCCGGCGTCCACGCCTCGTGTCCGGCGCCTTCAAAGCAGGCGGCCTCCAATGCGCTCGCGCCCTCGGCATCCGCCGCGCCCATGGGACGGAACTGCAGATGGCGGCCGGCGAGCTCGTCGGCAACACCCGTAATCTCGCTCTGGGCGCTCTCGGCAAGCCCAAGGCGCTTACGCTCATTTTCCTCGGCATCCGAAAGACGCGTGTAGATCGGCAAAACGCGAGCCGGATTACCGTCGCCCGCGGCGTGCGCCATCAGAAGGCCCTCGCCCGAGGGCCACCACAGGTCTCGCTCCACGCAGCGCGCAGTCTCGTCCTCACTCAGCAGCTTGCCATAACGTACGAGACCGTCACCAGTCAGCTTAACCTGGCTCCAGTCCGCGGCCTGGCGCCACTCATCAAGCGCCACGGCGGCTTTGACCACGTGTTCGCGCTCAAACAGACGCTCGGGACCTTCGTCCCCCAGCACGTACAGAGCCGGATACACCTCACCACGCATGGCGTCGGCAAGAACACCAAGCTTGCCGCGCACGCCAGCCTTCCACGCCGTCCAGGCGCAAGCGTCAAGTGTCGACACGCCCAGCAACGGCACGTTAGCACCGCGCGCCAGACCCTTGGCGGTCGAGATGCCAATGCGAACGCCCGTAAACGAACCCGGGCCGCGTCCAACCACATAACAGCCGACATCGCCGCGATTCAGCCCGGCCTGCGCCAACACGTCATCGACGGTATTCACAAGTTCCACGTTGGCATGGCGACGACACAGATGGTCCCCGCTCACCAGCTTCGCCTCGCCCGTCTGCTCATCAATCCAGCTTGCCGCGCAGGCAAGCATGTCGGTCGATGTATCGAGCGCCACTACCAGCGCGTTGTCGTTATGCAAGCTCATCTTGTACAGCCTTATCAATCAAATCGAAAAGCTCCATCGCGCGCTCGCCGTGCGCCTCGAGCGCGATCGTTCGCACGTCGCTATCGTCCTCATCGCGCCTAAGCGTCACCGAGAGATACTCATCCGTCAGCTCGTCCTGAAACTGCTCGCCCCATTCCAACAAGCAAGCGCCCTCATAGCCGAGCACGTCAAAAATGCCCGTATCCTCGAGCTCGTAGGCATGCTCCAAGCGGTACAGATCAAAATGGAACAGCGGAATACGCCCCTGGTCGTGAACGGCCATGAGCGCGAACGTAGGACTCGTGACCATATGCTCATCGCCCAAGCCGCGCGAAACGCCCTTGGTAAAGTGGGTCTTTCCCACGCCCAAGCCGCCGGTCAGTATCAGCACATCGCCATTTTCTAGACACGGTGCGACCAACTCGCCAAAATGCTCCGTATCGGCAGTACGAGCCGTTTTGTAGGTACCTAGCCCCAGGCGCTCCAGGGACATATACGCTCCTTATTATTCCGAGGCGCCCTCTGGCGCGGGGTGTCGCACCAGATAGTCGCCCAGCATCTTAAAGTCTTCCTCCAGCAACTCCTGCCACGCCGGATTGCGCAGCGCCGCCGCGGGATGAAACGTCGGCATCACCACAAAGTGCCCCATCTGATGGAACCTGCCGCGCAGCTTGGTAATGCCAATCTCGGTCTTGAGCACAAAGTGCGTTGCGGGATTGCCGAGCGTCACGATGATATCGGGCCAAATGCTTCGAATCTGCTCGCGCAAAAACGGTGAGCAAGCAAGCACTTCCTCGGGACGCGGATTGCGGTTTCCCGGCGGGCGACATTTAAGCACATTGGCGATATAGACATCTTCACGCTTAAGGCCCGCCAGGGACAGAATGCCGTTGAGGTCTTCACCCGCCGCCCCCACAAAGGGCTCGCCCTGTAAATCCTCGTTACGGCCCGGCGCTTCACCAATAAACATCACGCGAGCGCGGGGGTTTCCCACCCCAAACACGATATTGTGGCGCGATTGGTAAAGCTGGCAAAGGCGGCAATCGCCCAGGACGGCCTCGATCTCCTCGAGTGCAACTTCGCGCGGCGCCTGATGGCTATGGCCGGGGATGTGCATAACGCCCATAGCGGCTCCTACACGTAGACCTTGTCGAGACGCATGCCAAAGCCGCAGGCGACCTCGTAGTTGATCGTGCCGCGCAGGCGCGCCATCTCATCCATGGTAATCTCGGCATCGCCATCGCGACCGATAATTATCATCTCGTCGCCATGTTCGGCCTCGGGAATCTCGTGAGCCGGGTTGGACTGAATGGCAACCATAAACTGATCCATGCAGATATTTCCGACCTGACGCACGCGCTCACCGCGATACAGCACGTCCATACGATTGGAAAGCGTGCGCGAAAGGCCGTCGGCATATCCGATCGGCAGCGTGCAGATCTGAACGCGTGTGCGCGGTACGCGGTAGGTAAAACCGTAGCCTACGCCCTCGCCCATCGCAGGATGCGCCACGCGCGTCACGCGCGCATGAACGCTCATAACGGGATCAAGCTGCATCACGCGGCCGCTCAGCTCGCACGGCTGCATGCCATACAAGCCAACGCCAGCGCGAATCATATCAAAATGCATCGAGGGGTCGAGCATCGAGGACGGCGTGTTGGCACAGTGCACGATGCCGCACTCAAAACCCGCATCCTTAATGGCCTGAACGGCCTCGGTAAAGCGCTGGCACTGCAGCTTGTAGTCCCAACCCGATGGTTCGTCGGCCGTGGCAAAGTGCGTAAATACGCCGTCGCACTGAATACCGCGATGGAAATTAATACCGCGGACAAAGTCGAGCACCTGCGTGTAGTGAACGCCGATGCGGTTCATACCCGTCTCGATGGCAAGATGATACTTGCCCACCTTGCCCGCCGCGACGGCACATTCACCATACGCAAGAGCAAAATCGGACGTATAGACCGAGGGCATGATATCGAACTCGAGCAATGAAGGAATAGCCTCGATGGGAGGCTCGCTTAGAATCAGGATGGGTTTGGTGATTCCGCCCTGGCGCAACTCAATACCCTCGCTGACCGTCGCCACGGCAAACATGTCGGCACCGGCCGAATACATGATCTTGGCGCACTCGACGGCTCCATGACCATAAGCATCGGCTTTAACCACGCAGCACAGGCGCTGACGCGGATCTAGCAAGTTCTTATAGGCCCTCGTATTGCGGCGGAGCGCCCCGCGGTCGATCTCGACCCAGGACCAACGCGTCAAATCGGCTTTATTCATGATTAGTCATCCGACCCTTCGTCCATGATTCCCAGATCATCGAGCGCATCCTTTGCCGCCAATTCCATGGCGGGACCGATCAAGTCGATAAGATCGGTCGCGATAACGCTCTTCTCGCCATACTCCGTCGCCGCAGCAAAGCCGGCATAGCTGTGGAGTGCGACGGCATACGAGTACAGCAGCTCCCAACGGTCCATCTCGTCACGCATGGTCGCAAGCGTTCCTGCAAGGATACCTGCGAGGACATCACCCGAGCCAGCGGTCGCCAACGACGCTGGGCCCGAAAGCGGCAGCAGCACGCGCTCGACGCCGCAAATGGCCGTCGTCGGACCCTTAGCGATAACAACGAGATTATCGGAACCGGCAGCCCAGACAATCTTTTGAGCAGCGGCAATAGCAGTGCCAAGATCATTGACCTCGTCGCCGGCAACGAGACGCGAAAGCTCGCGATAATGCGGCGTCATAACGAGCGGCTGCTCGCGACGGTACATCTCGGGATTACTGTCGATGCCGTCGATTGCAATCTTGGCAAGGCAGTTGAGCGCATCTGCATCTAGGATAAGCGGCACATCGAGCTCAAGCAGGCCCGAAACGACTTGCATCGATCCGGCAGACGTCGTCATGCCAGGCCCACACACAACGCAGCTGTACTTCTTAGCAATCTCGCACACTGTCATACGCGCAGCAGCACCAAAAGATCCACGGGAATCAGACGGAATGGCGAAAACGGGAATCGACGGGAGCGCCATACGAATAAGGTTGGCGCACGCATCGGGCGTCGCAACGGCCACATAACCGGCACCAGCACGAGCGGCAGACTTTGCGGCCATGATGGCGGCACCAGGATATTGTGCCGACCCGGCAACGATGAGCGCAGAGCCGCGCGAATACTTATCGATATTCGTGGGCAGCGGGGCAAAGTAGTCCACCAGATCACCGGGCTCAACGATCTCGGCAGCATGATCGACATCATCGATGACTTCGTCGAGGCGGTCGTACAGACCGCCACACACCAGGTCGCCAGCATACTCCGGACCGTCAGCGCTGTAGAGGCCGATCTTAGGGGCAATCATCGTCACGGTACGCTCGGCACGGATGCAGTCGTCATCCACAACGCCCGTCTCGGCATTCAGGCCCGAGGGAACATCGATAGAAACAACGTAATCGGCGCACTCGTTAACCGTAGGAATCCAAATAGAAAACGGCGCACGAAGGTTGCCGTGAAAACCGGTACCAAAAATAGCATCGACCACGACATCCGCTTTGTTAATGAGAACCTCTAGCTCGTCTCGCGAAGGCCCAACGCACACATGAACGTCGCGACCGGCGGTGCGACGGGCAACGTGACGAGCAAGGGCAGCAGGAATCTCATCCGGCTCAACTGGAGAAACGATATCAACATCAACGCCCTTATGGGTCAGGATATCCGCAGCGACCCAACCGTCACCGCCATTGTTGCCAAAGCCGACCAGCACAAGAACGCGATCAGGGTTGAGCTTTAAAATTTCGTTGGCGGCAAATTCACCTGCCAACTCCATGAGCTCGGCCTTCGAGGTGCCCTCGCGCTCGATGATATCCTCGAGGCGAACGACTTCCTCGGTACTCAAAACCGGTTTCATCTATGCTCCTTGCGTATCTTGCGGATCATCGATCAAATGCTCCGACAAAGCAGATTGTTGCAGCTGTTCAAGCTCATCCAATACAGAACGAGCCTCTTTAAATGTCTGGGCAACGCGCTCCTTGGTGCTCATTTTTTCTTCCTTAGGCTTAGGTCGAGCATCCTCGGTGATCGCAATGGCATTAGCGACAGCCAAGTCACCCGTAAGGGTAATAGAAAGAGCAACCTCGACAACACCCAAATCCTGGGCGATTTCGAGAGCGCGACCAGAAAGCAGAGCCTTTGGCTTGCCGAGCCTATCGCGTGTTACGGAAACGTCCTTACGTCCAACGCCCTGACTAAACCCCGTTCCAAGTGCCTTAAGTACCGCTTCGCGAGAGGCAAAGCGGCTGGCATAATGAGCGGCAGGGCGAGACGACGCATCGCAATACGCACGCTCTTCATCGGTAAACACGCGCCGGGCAAACGACGGAGTCTTCTCAAGAATTGATTTCATTCGGGAAATCTCGACGATATCAACGCCGATACCAGCTTCAGCCATGTTCACCTCCATGCTACACAGACTACGATATTGTAGCCCGTTCAAAGAAGATGCGACAAACGAGGGTTATAAAACACAGCTACTATGTGAGACAAATTGCCTGAGAAACGAAAAAGGGGGAGGCCGCGAGGCCTCCCCTTCTTCAGTCTGGATGACGGCTCGGTGCCGTCCACCGGTCAGCGGCGCCCTGGCCTCCCACGGGCTGGCCCCGCAGTACTCTCGGCGCGATGGGGCTTAGCTTCCGGGTTCGGAACGGGACCGGGCG
>NZ_JBQKEF010000029.1:0-13137 GCF_052121455.1 Collinsella sp. LCP19S3_D3
GCGGCGCAGGCAGGTAAGATTGAAGGGCCTGACGCCGGAGGAGTTCCGGAACCGGGCCCTTGCGGCGTAGTCGCTATTTATTCAGTCCAAGTTTCGGGGCGCAGTTCACTGGCCCCTTTGTGGTGGAAATGACGTTTGCCCAGATAGAACCTGCCAAAATAAACCTGTCCCTTTTTGGCAGGTTCAGCGCCAAGCCTTAAAGGTGGTCTTGGATAAGGTCGCAGATGGCGCGGGCGTCGTTGATGTTGATGGCTCGGGTCGCAAAGCCTGCGTCGAAGGCCTGGCGTGCCAGGGCTTCGTTGCAGGCAAGGGCCAGCGTGCGGCCGTCGACCAGGTCGAGCGAGCTCCTGCCACGCAGACGGTCGACACCGGAGCGCGCGACCACGATGTTGTCGAAGCCCTCGGTCTTGTAGCCCTCGATGATCACCACGTCGACATCGTTGTAGCGCGACAGCAGCTCGCGCGCGGACATCTCGTCCCCCTCGCGCGTGTCGGCGTACTCCGCCCAGCGCGTGGCGCAGATGAGGCCCACGTGCTTGGATCCGGCCTGGTGATGGCGCCAGGTATCCTTAGCGGGCACGTCGATATCAAAGCCGTGGTGCCCGTGATGCTTGAGCGAACCCACGCGCAGACCACGGCGGGTGAGCTCGGCGATAACCTTCTCGACGAGCGTGGTCTTGCCCGAGTTTTGGTAGCCGATAAACGCGATCGCGGGGACGGCCGGTGTCGGAGCTGCGGGCGCGACGGCGACGGGTGCGCTCGCGAGTGCGGCACCGTCAGTGGCCACGGCCTCAACAGCAGCAGCCTGACGCTCTGCGCGGTCCCACACGCCCGAGCGGCCGCCCTCCTTGTGCAACAGGCGCACGTCGACGATCTCCATACCGCGATCAACCGCCTTGCACATGTCATAGATCGTTAGACACGCGGCACTCGCGCCGGTCAGGGCCTCCATCTCGATACCCGTCTTGCCCGTCACGCCGGCCGTAACCAGTACGTGAAAGCCAACCTGCCCGTCCGCGCGCGCCGGTGCCCAGCCCTCGGGCACGTCCTCGGCCGGCGTCCCCGCCGGAGCGATGGGCGCAATGCCGCACTTGCTCTTGGTAATGAGCAACGGATGGCACATGGGAATGATGTCGCTCGTGCGTTTGATGGCCATGATGCCCGCCACGCGCGCGCAGGCAAGCACGTCGCCCTTTTTGACGCGGTCCTGCAGCACCATGGCCTGTGTCTCGGGATGCATGAGGATGGTGCCCTCGGCGATGGCGATGCGATGGGTCTCGGCCTTGTCGGACACATCGACCATGCGCACCTCGCCCTTGGCGTCCACGTGCGTCAGCTCGTTGCGACGTGCGTCACGGGCGGGTTCGGTGGCCGCGCTGGAAGTCGGCTGCGCGGACGCGTCGGCGTTGCCAGCATTCGCCGCGGCCGTGACTTTGTGGGCAGACATCGCGGCCCTGCGAGCGGCCTTGGTGGCGTCGGCGTACCTGCTCTTGGCCATATGATCATCCTCCGATTTGGGACATAAATCGTTGCGTGCCCTCAATTATCGCGTGTTCCTGCGGTTTGTGGGCCACGGCATCGCGCCAAATCGAAAGTACCTGCATATCATCACCACGGCGCAGGGCGTCGCGCACCGAATACTCGGCATCGCTAAACAGGCACGGACGCACGTTGCCATCGGCCGTCAGGCGCAGACGGTTGCAATTCGCACAAAAATGGTTGGACATGGCGCTAATGAAGCCAACCGTTCCCGCCGCGCCCGGAAAGCGCCAATAGCGCGCAGGGCCCGCGCCGGCAGGAGCATCGTTGATGTCGAGCGGCTCGAGCTCGCCCAGTCCCGTCGCGGTGGCCCCGGCATTGATGCGCGCCCGCAGCTCGTCACTCGGCACGGTATCGCTCGCGTCCCACAGCTCGGGATTGAGCGCGGGCGCATGCGGGTCCACAGCGCAATGCGAGCTCGTGTGCTCGTCGCCGATGGGCATATATTCGATAAAGCGCAGGTGAATGGGACGGTCGAGCGTGAGCCGCGCGAGGGCCGCCACATCCTGGTTGAGCCGGCGCACAACAACGCAGTTGACCTTAACGGGCTCAAAGCCCCAAGCCAGCGCCGCGTCGATGCCGGCCATGGTCTGCTCGAGCCGACCCAGGCGCGTGATCTTTCCAAAGAGCGTAGGGTCGAGCGTGTCGAGCGAGATGTTGACGCGGTTAAGCCCGGCATCTTTGAGCTGCGGCGCCAGCTTGGGCAGCAGGGCGCCGTTGGTGGTGAGCGAGATGTCCTCGATCTGAGGGATCGCGCGGATGTCGCGAATAAGCGGAATAATACGGCGGCTGACCAGCGGCTCGCCGCCCGTCAGGCGCACGCGGCGAATGCCCTCCCCCGCCACCAAGCGCACAAAGCGGGCGATTTCCTCGGCGCTGAGTAACTCGTCGTGTGCACGGGGCGCCACGCCATCGGCCGGCATGCAGTAAATGCAGCGGAAATTGCACTTGTCGGTAACGGCAATGCGCAGGTAGTTGATATCGCGGCCAAAACCGTCATGCTGCACGTGCCCGTCCACGCAGCCCTCCCCTCACGCGGCGTTTTATTCTTCGAAAAACATAATACCCCACGAGAGAATCATGCCGACACCCGTACGACAGGACAGGTCGCTTCGAACAAGACCGGCTTTCCAAGCCCATCCTCAACACACAAACCTTGACTCTACAATCGTTGTAGGGTTTTCACTACACTGGTACGGAAACAGACCCAGCCAGAAAGCCCCACCTATGGAACACGACCTCACACGCGGCAATGTCCTTAAGACCATCGCGGTCTTTGCCCTGCCCTATATGCTCTCGTACTTTTTGCAGATGCTCTACGGCATGGCCGACCTGTACATGATGGGGCAGTTTAGCGGTGCCGCCGGCATCACCGCCGTGGGCAATGGCGCGCAGACGCTCTATATCATTACCGTGACGCTCGTGGGTCTGGCCATGGGAACGACGGTTATCGTCGGCCACGCCGTGGGCTCGCGCCGCTTCGATCGCGCCGAGACCGTCATCGGCAACACCATCACGCTGTTTATGGGTGTCTCGGTAGTGCTGGCAGCCATCCTGCTCGCACTGTGCCCACAGATCGTGGCACTTATTGGGACGCCAGCCGAGGCAGTCGAAGGAACCGCCGCCTACCTGCGCATCTGCTTTGTCGGCATTCCGTTTATCGCCGCATACAACATCCTCTCGGCCATCTTTCGCGGCCTAGGCGATTCGCGCTCGCCCATGTACGTGATCGGCGTGGCGTGCATCATCAACATCGCGCTCGATTTTCTGTTTATCGGCCACTTGGGGCTCGGCCCCGTGGGTGCGGCACTCGGCACGGTAACCGCCCAGACGGCAAGCGTTGCCCTCGCGCTCGTGTGGCTTAAGAGCCGCCGTACGAACATCCACGTTAAGCGTAGCGACCTGCGTCCCCAGCCCGAGGTGCTCGGCGGCATCCTTAAGATCGGCGTGCCCGTGGCCGTGCAGGACGGCTGCATCCAGGTGGCGTTTATGTTTATCACCGTCATCGCCAACCATCGCGGCCTGGTCGACGCCGCCGCCGTGGGCCTGGTCGAAAAGATGATCAGCTTTTTGTTCATTGTTCCGAGTTCCATGGGCGCCACCGTCAGCGCACTCACGGCGCAAAACGCCGGCGCGGGCAAGGGCGACCGCGCGCGTCAGGTGCTCAAAGACGCCATGACCATCTCGGTGGTGTACGGCTGCCTGATCACGGTGCTGATGTGGCTGGTGGCGCCGGCGTTTATTGGCTTTTTTGCCAAGGACGCTGCAGTAGTCGCTGCCGGCACCGGCTATATGCGCAGCTACATTTTCGACGCGATTTTTGCCGGCATCCACATTTGCTTTAGCGGCTTTTTCGCTGCATACGGCAAGAGCTACATCGGCTTTGCGCACAACGTGCTGGCCGTGGCGCTCATTCGCGTGCCGGGCGCGTGGCTGCTGTCGAACGCCTATTCCGACACACTGTTTCCCATGGGCATCGCCTCGCCGTGCGGGTCGATTTTGTCGGCAGTCATCTGTGTTGTCGCGTTTACCGTGCTCAACCGGCGCGGGGCTTTTGACAAGTTAGCAGCGTAGCGGGGCAACGTGAAATCGCCCTCATTGACGACATCATCAGCGACGACCCCGCGACCTACGTGACGCAGATCACGATGACGGTTTCCCCAACAAAGTAAGAACCGCCCGGAAGGCATCGCGCTTTCGGGCGGTTCTTCAATTTGACTATTGATGCCTTAAGCCTGGGGCACCTCACCGGTAGCCAAGATCTGCTCGAGTGCGTCCTCGTCCAGCACGGGTACGCCCAGCTGCTCGGCCTTGGTAAGCTTGGAACCCGCTTTGGGACCGGCAACCAGATAGCTCGTCTTCTTTGATACGCTGCCCGAAACCTTGGCGCCGAGCACCTTGAGCGCCGCGCCCGCCTCGTCGCGCGTGCGGTTGACGAGCGTGCCGGTGAGCACGAAGGTCAGACCCGCGAGCGGCTGTGCGTCGGCGAGCTCGCCTGCCACGCCAGCGTCGGCTGCGGCTTGCGCGTGCGCGGCGCCCAAATCGACCTCGAGCGACAGGCCCGCCTGGCGCAGACGTTCCAGGACGGCAAGGTTCTCGGGCACGGCCAGGAACTGCTTGACGCTCGCCGCAATCTTGGGGCCGATGCCCTCGCACTCGGCGATGTCTTCTTCGCTCGCCAAGATAAGCTTGTCAATCGACAGGAATCGCTCGGCGATGACCTCGCCCACGCTCTTGCCCACGTGACGGATACCCAGGGCAAACAGCACACGACCGAGCGGCTGGCTCTTGGACTTGTTGAGCTCGGCGATGATCTTTTCGGCCGTCTTGAGGCCTACCGGGATGGGGTCGCCCTTCTTAACGCCCTTTTTGCTGTTGGAGCTGGCATAGGTGCGCCCCGTGTCCAGGCCGGCGATGTCGTCGACCGTGAGCTGGTAGAAGTCTGCGACGTCGTGAATCAGGCCGGCGGCGATCATCTTGTCGACGATCTCGTCGCCTAGGCCATCGACGTCCATGCAGCCGCGGCTCACCCAGTGGAGCAGGCGCTCCTTGAGCTGTGCGGGGCAGTCGATGGACACGCAGCGGTAAGCCACCTCGCCATCCTCGTGGACCACGGGGCTGCCGCACACGGGGCAGACCTCGGGCATATGCCAGTCGACCGAATCGGCCGGGCGCTTGTCGAGCACCGGACCCACGACCTCGGGGATCACGTCGCCCGCCTTGTGCACGATGATGGTATCGCCCTCGCGCACGTTTTTGCGGCGGATCTCGTCGATGTTGTGCAGCGTGGCGCGCGCGATGGTGGAGCCGGCAACCGTCACCGGGTCGAACTCGGCGACCGGCGTGAGCACACCGGTGCGGCCCACCTGGATGCGAATTTCGCGCAGGATGGTCTGCTTTTCCTCGGGCGGAAACTTAAAGGCAATGGCCCAGCGTGGTGCGCGAGCGGTAAAGCCCAGGTCGAGCTGCTGCTGGAAGCTGTCAACCTTTACGACCACGCCGTCGATGTCGTAATCCAAGTCGCCGCGGTGCTCGAGCGCCTGGGCACAAAACTCGTGGACCTCGGACGGCGTGGCACAACGAGCCACGTTAGGGTTGACGCTAAAGCCGGCGCTACGCAACCAGTCCAGAAACTCGCGCTGGCTGTGGACGTGCAGCGGATCGGTATCGGCGATGGCATAGATAAAGGTGGCCAGGTCGCGGCGCGCCGTGACCTTGGGATCCTTCTGGCGCAAGGATCCGGCAGCGGCGTTGCGCGGGTTGGCGAAGGGGTCGCGGCCCTCGGCATCGGCCTCTTCATTCAGGCGAACAAAGCTGCCCTTGGGCATATAGACCTCGCCGCGTACCTCGATGGTGCGCTCGCGGTCGGCGCCCATGTGAGCGAGCGCCGGCTCGGACAGGTGCATGGGCACATCCTTGATAGTGCGCACATTGAGCGACACGTCCTCGCCCGTGGTGCCGTCGCCGCGCGTGGCGGCGCGCACAAAGGTGCCGTTTTGATAGGTAAGCGCGACGCCCAGGCCGTCGATCTTGAGCTCGCAGGTATAGGTGACGCTACCGGCGCCGAGCGCATCCTCGGTGCGTTGGAGCCACGCGTCGAGTTCGTCCAGATCCATGGCATCGTCCATGGAATACATGCGCGCCATGTGCTTGACCGGCGTAAACTGCTCGCTCACGTAGCCGCCCACGCGCTGGGTATAGCTGTCGGGCGTCACCAGGTCAGGGTAGGTAGCCTCGATTTCCTGCAGCTCAACGAGCATTTTGTCAAAGGCAGCGTCCGTGATCTCGGGCGCATCGAGCATGTAGTAGCGGTAAGCATGGTAGTCGAGCTCGTGGCGCAACTCAGCCGCGCGCGCTGCCGCCTGGGCACGGGTATCGGCCGGCGCAGCGGTATCCGTGCTCGCTGGCGTTTCGGTATCGATGTCCACGCCGTCACCAAACAGGCTCGATTGCTCCATAGCGGCACTCCTTCGCTCGATTTCAAACGGATACAAGAGTACCACCGGTCGCGATGGGGCCGAATAGCAGTCTCAAACCGCACCGAATTGGCAGCGACCGGACCAGGGTTGGACAGTTAGTTCAGATTTGTATAATTACGCGCGCCGAATCGAGCTGAAATATCGGCTTTTCGCCCCAATCAATCGTTCTGAACGGCAAATTAGGTTTGCTTCCGTCTTCGAGACACCCATCTCGGCCCATCTTTCATTTCAAAACCGCTCAAAACACGCCTCAGACCGCACCCGTTTTATACAAATCTGAACTAACTGTCCAAGCCCTTCCGAACCATGCCCTTGCCATTTCTAAATGATCCGTTTTCCTCCGTCCCCAACGGATCAATAAGAGAAGAGGGGCTGTCCCGCGCTGGCGGAACAGCCCCTCTGGCTTCGATATGTGCGATACAGCTCGTTAGAAACCCTGACCGTAGCCTTGCCCCTGACCCTGTTGGCCCAGCAGTTCTTCCAGGTACTGGCGCAGTTGCTCGTCGGTAATGCCGCCGTTGCCGGTGTCGGTCGCGCTGTCGTTCTGCTGCTGGTTCTGCAGCTCCTCATCAGAACCCAGCTCGACCGTGACCTTTTTCTCTTCCTTGCCGCGCACGAGCGTAATCTCGACCTTCTCGCCCACCTCGTGGCTGCGCAGCGCGATAATCAGGCCATCGGCGCTCGTAATCTCATCGTCACCCAGCTTGGTGACGACATCGCCCTCTTGGATGCCAGCCTTGGCGGCAGGACCGTCCTCGACGACACTTGCCACATACGCGCCGCTATCGGTGCCGAGATTGTTAGTGCGGGCGTTGAGCGCGTTGACGCTCGAAAGCGTGGCGCCCAGGTACGGATGAACCGGCGTCTTGCCGTCGATGATCTGGTCGGCGATGTTCTTGGCATAGTTGACCGGAATGGCAAAGCCCACGCCCGAGCTGGAGCCCGAGTAGCTCTCGATAAGAGAGTTAATACCCACGAGTTCGCCATTGTCGTTAACGAGCGCGCCGCCGGAGTTGCCCGGGTTGATGGCGGCATCGGTCTGGATCATGTTGGCGTAGATGGTGTTGCCGCTGGTAGAACTCATGGCCGTGGAGCGATACAGCGCCGACACAATGCCCGTGGAGACAGATTGCTCGTTGCCGAACGGCGAGCCGATCGCCATAACCCACTCGCCCACGTTGAGCTTGGAGGAATCACCAATCTCGATCGGCGTGAGCTTGGAGGCGTCAGCATCCTTGAGCTTGATGACGGCCAGGTCGCTCGAGGCGTCGTTGCCCACGAACTCGGCCTCGTAGGTGGTACCGTCGTCCATGGTAACCACGTACTGGTCATAGCCATCGACCACATGGTTGTTGGTGAGGATGTGGCCCTCGGTATCGAGCACCACGCCCGAACCGACGCTGCCCGAACCATCCGACTCGTCGGCAGACTGCGAAAGCGAGCCATTCTGGCTACCGCTCGAAGTGGCGGTGATGGAAACGACGGAGGGCAGGGCCTTGGCAGAAACGGCCTCGGCAAGCGTGGTGTCCTCGGAGTCGATCGTAATCTTTTGCGTCGATGAACCCGAAGCACCCGCCGTCACGACATTCTTTCCGCCGCCAATGTTGAGCGTGCCACTCATAATGAGCGCGATGACCAGCAGGGCGCCGCAGGCGCAGCCGGCGAGCGCCGTAATAAAGATCGGCAGCTTTTTGGTCTTGGTCTTGACCACCGTGTGCTTGTTTACAACCTGCTGACCGCCCAGCGGCTGGCCGGTCCGTGTGTCGTAGGCCTGCACGTAGGGAATGTTGCCGTCGGCAGGCGTCGACTCCACCTGCACGCGCGGCTGCTGCTGGGTCTCGCCAGCGTTGCCCGCATCCTGGGGACGCTGGGAATCGTTCTCGCTCATGACTGCGATCCTTTCGTCTAATAACCAAAGGCCCGCCAAACATGTGGCGGGCCATCATTGTTCACGTTGAGTTGTACCCCAATATGCGGGCGTACGTGTATGAGAACGTAATCTTTAAGGAATGCTTAAGTTCTGCTGCGAACTCGAAAGGGATCCACGCATGCGGCAAAACCACCACGAAGGCGCCTGCCCCCTTTGCGGTGAAAAGCTAGTCCTTAAACAGATAGCCCACGCCGCGGACGGTGGTGATATGTGCCGCAATCTGCGGGCCCACCTTGGAGCGGATGCGTCGGATGTGCACGTCGACGGTGCGCGTGCCGCCGCAGTACTCAAAACCCCACACGCGGTGCAGCAGCACCTCGCGGCTGTAGGCGCGGTTGGGGTGCGTCGCCAAAAAGCTCAGCAGCGAGTACTCCATCAGCGTCAGGTCGATGGGCTCGTCGTCGAGTGTCACCTGGTAGGTAGCCAGGTTAATCTCGAGGTTATCGATGTTGAGCACATCGTCGGCGGCGACGGTCTCCTCCTCGCCCATCAGGCGCTGCGCACGAGCCTTAAGCTCGTTGGGCGTCGCCGTGGGGCATACAAAGTCGGCATGCGCGTGATTGGGCAGGCGCAGGGTGCCGAGCGCCTCGTCGTCGACGATTACCAACATGGGAACGCCGCCGCGGTCGTCGAGCCATTTGGCAATCTGATCGATGCGGTCGCTACGGATGCCATCGGAATCGAGGATCAGCAGGTCAAAGTCATGCGCCGCAGTCGGCGAATCGGGGGTTGCCAGGCTCACCTCGACACCCAGGGTGGTCGTCAAGCTGCGGGCAAACTCGTGGAAGCGCGTCGTGCGCGCCATGAACAGGGCACTCTTTTCGGACATATCGACCTCCAAGGAAATGAGCTCAATCGTACTGGAACGAACCAGCGCGATTAGGAGTTCGCCAGATAATGCTTGATCTCCCACTCGGTAATCGTGGACTCAAACTTATGCCACTCGTCGCGCTTCTTTTTGAGGAAGAAGCTGTGGATGTGCTCGCCGAGGGCATCCTTCATAAACTGCGAGTCCTCAAACACGTCGAGCGCCTCTTTGAGCGAGCGCGGCAGCGGCGTATAGCCGGCCTCGACCATCTGACGGTCGGTAAGCTTGAGCGTCTCGGCCGTTGCCTCGGGCGGGAGTTCCAGCTTGCGCTCGATGCCGTCCAGACCAGCCGCCAGCGTGACGGCGTTGACCAGGTACGGATTGGCCATGGGATCGGGGCTGCGAAGCTCGATGCGCGTGGACAGCTGCTTGCCGGGCTTGTAGACCGGGATGCGGACCATGCTCGCGCGGTTGCGCAGGCCCCACGTAGCGTACTGTGGCACGGAGTCGCCGCCCGTGGTGATGCGCTTGTACGAGTTGACCGTGGGGTTGGTGATGGCGCTGATCTCGCGCGCGTGTGCCAGAATGCCGGCCATATAGTGCTTGGCGATATCGGAGAGGTGGTACTTCTCGTCGTCCTCGCCCCAAAAGACGTTGTTGCCGTCGTGGTCGAACAGCGACTGATGCAAAAACATGGCGCTGCCGTCCTCGCCCGCCAGCGGCTTGGGCATAAAGGAGGCGTGGCAACCGCTCTCGTAGGCCTGCTGCTTAATGATGAGTTTGGCCGTGGTGATGGCGTCGGACATGCTCAGGGCCTCGGCGTGACGCAAGCTAATGCCGTGCTGCGAGCGGCCGGCGGCGTGGAAGGTGTACTCCACGGGCACGGACATCTTCTCGAGCGTGAGCACCGTATTGCGGCGCAGGTCGCGAGCGGCATCGCTCACCGAAAGGTCGAAGTAGCCCACGTTGTCGAGCGGCTCGGGGGTGTGCTCGTCGGGGAAGTAGTAATACTCCAGCTCGGCACCCACGTTGAGCAGGTAGCCGGCCTTCTCGGCCTTATAGAACATGCGGCGCAGGGCGTCGCGCGGGTCGCCGGCAAACGGCTTGCGATCGGGAGTGCACACATCGCAGAACACGCGGGCGACGCCGTTATGGCTCGGGCGCCACGGCAGGATCTGGAAGGTCGAAGCATCGGGGAATGCGAGCATGTCGGCTTCCTCGGGCGTGGCAAAGCCCTCGATGGCGGAGCCGTCAAAGCCAATACCCTCCTCAAAAGCGACCTCGAGGTCTTCGGGGCTAATAGCAAAGTTCTTGAGGCGGCCGAGAATGTCGACAAACCACAGACGCACAAAGCGGATGTCACGCTGCTCTACGGAACGGAGTACGTAATCGATGTTCTGCTGGTTCATGTCGCTCCCCTTTCTTTCGGGCGGGTTTCGACTGGTCTATATCGCAGATACTATCGCAGAAAAATGTTTCCGCAGGGTTAAAGCGTATCAAGCGCCCAAAAAACGTGCGCGAACAGGCAGTTACGAACGAGCGGCTAGCGCGAGGTCGAAGCGCGGTGTTCGATGTGGCCGGGAACCTCGATGCGTTTAGGCGCCAGCTTTGCGGCATCGCCCACGGTGGTGGTAACAACGTCGATACGCTCGGAGAGGCGATCGACCACGCGCTCGGCGATGGTGAGGGTGTCCTGCGCGGCCGTGGTGACTCCGCCAAAGAGCACATGGTTCCAGGGATAGTCGTCAAACGTCGCGATCTTGAGCCCCGCCGGCAGCGAGGGACCAAGCTGCGCCAGCGCCTCGGTCAGGCGCAGGAAAACCAGGCCGTTGACGGCAATGAGGCCGAGCTCTTTTCCTGCATAGCCGCGGATGGTCTTGTCCAGGCGGCCGACGCCCGTGGCGCCGCCATCGGCCAAGGTGATAACCTCGCCGGCAAGGCTGCGGCGCGAAAGCTCGTCGGTAAAGGCCTCGGCGCGCTCGCGACGGACGGGGCTGTCGTCGCTTGCTTCGGTGAGCAGGCACAGGCACTCGCTGCCAGCGGCGGTCAAGGCGTCTACCAAGCCGGCGACCAGCTCACGGTTGTTAGATGTCACCAGATCGACACCGCCGTCGGCAACGTCGCGGTCGAGCAGCACAACGGGCAGGCGTCCCGCTGCCGCGACGATCGCCTCGTCGTTACCACCGCAGGTATTGACGACCAGGCCGTCCACGCCAGCGTCGATAAGCCTGGTGAGCGACTCGGCCTCCTTGGCGGGATCGTTGCCGCTAATGGCTGTCATGAGCGAGCAGCCGCGCGCGGCGGCGCTGGCGGAAAGGCCCTCGAGCATGGCGCTGGAGAACGGGTTGGCGATGTCGGCCAAGATCACGCCGATGAGGTTGGTACGCGAGCTGCGCAGATTGCGCGCGGCGGCACGTGGGCGATAGCCGGTACGCTCGATAACCTCCGCAATACGAGCACGGGTTTCCTCGGTCATTTGCCCGGGGCGGTTATTGAGATAGCGCGAGACCGTGGCCGGGCTCACACCCGCCTCGACGGCAATATCCTTGATTCTCATCTGCGCCATAGCGCACCCCGTTTCCCCATTGTCGGCAGTCTGAGCCATTTTAGGCATTTTTTAAAATTCTCGGTTGCAAAACGCTGTAGGTGAGCAGCATCGTTTTTGCGTCTCGAGCAGATGCGATAATGGGCTAGATAGCCGAGTCTTTGGACAGCTCAAAATAATCGGGATGTAAGGCGATAACCGGACCTTGCTCTTCGGGCATCAGGTGCAGGTGTGTCTCTGCCAGATAGCTCGCCGCGTCGGTATCGCCCCTCTTAATGGCCTCGAGAATCCGGCGATGCTGCCGACGAATCGGCTCCCAATCTAGATCCTGCGACACCATACGCAACCAGTTGTATCGCTCAAAATGCGTATTGACGCTCTTCATCCAATCCCACAACATGTGACGGCCGGCAATCTCAAAACACGTCTCATGGAACAGGTTGTCCAGGTCAAAGAAACGACGCGTTTCGCCATGGTCGAGCGACTCGGACTCGGCAAGAATCTGATCGAGCCGATGCTTTTGCTCGGGCGTGGCGACCGAGCAGCATTTAATGAGTACGCTTCGCTCGAGTTTCTCGCGCAAGAAACAGGCGTTCTCGGCGCGCTCCATGCTGATCTTAGAGACGTAGGTGCCGCTTTTGGGACGCGTTTCCACCAGCTCCTGCTCACGCAGGCGCACAAAGGACTCGCGAATGGGCGTACGCCCGATTCCCGTCTCCTTTTCCAGACCAATCGCCGAAAGGCGCGTGCCGGGCTTGAGCTCGGCATAGATGATCTTGGAGCGCAGTGCATTGTATGCCTGATCTTGCAAGCTTTGATTATGCTGGTGCTGTTCCATAAAGCCCTCGGATGAAGCCCACGGTTTGCCGAATATCACCACGTAATACTATCGCATCCCCCATTCCCTCAGTTGCGGTGAAATAGGGCGCGCTCACGTCGCTAGGATCACAAGAGCAAGCGGCGGCATCCCGAAACCCGGGACACCACCGCTGTTTTGCTATCGGATGGCGCAGAGACGCCCCATTACAGTCTGAAATAGGCCATCGATAAATTTCGATGGCGAGCATTCGGCGCATTGCCTACGATACGGGCAAGCCCCGAGGGGCCGCCGATCGGGCGCCTCCGGATGGCCGTCTGCCCCTGCCCCGTAGAGGGCCCGGGGGGTGTTGCCACCGGGGGCGCTCGCCGCTCCGGACGACTGATAGGAAACTGCCGGGCGCAAGCGTGTGTTTCGTCAAGAGGATTTGAGCAAAAAGATCATCGGAAATTGAGCAGCCTGAGCATCGGAAGCGCGCACGCTTTTTGAGCGGCTAGCCCTCCTGCATGAGGGCATGGC
>NZ_JBQKEF010000030.1:0-12260 GCF_052121455.1 Collinsella sp. LCP19S3_D3
GCGCCCCCGGTCCCCGGGGCGCGGCCCTCTTGCTTAAACTGCTCAATTTTTCGTGCTCACGGTGCTCATTTCCCAGTGATCACTCGGACCACTTCTTAGTGAACATCAACAAGGCCGCGGCGCACGCGTCCTCCCCGAGGGCGAGGAACGCGGCATGCGACCTGCGGGCGGAGTGGCGGGTCGCCGCCCGGCCCGCGGCGCGCTTCCTCGGCCTGTAGCCGACCTTGCGCCTGAGCTCCATGTTGGTCATGCCGTCGTAGCCCGCCGAGACCCAGCGGTAGATGGTCGACGGCGACAGGTCCACCGGGCCGCCGTTGCGCGCCGCCATCTGCTCGGGCGACAGCCCCCGGCGCAGGCAGTCCCTTATCGCCTCCAGCCTGGCCGCCGCGGCGGGCTCGTCGGCGTCTATCCCGCGCCTGGACGAGACGAGGACCGAGTCGGCGCACAGCTGCGCGGCCCGGGCCTCGTAGAAGACGTGGGGGCGGCGCTTGCAGCCGATCGCGCGGTACCGGCCGCAGCCGTTGCAGCATCGCGGCCACGCCGCCAGGCGCGGGCAGGCCGCCGACAGGTCGGCGGAGGCGTCCACGCGCTCGCCGCGCCTGGCCTTCGGCGCCGTCACGAACCTGTGCGACGCCACCTCGGCGCTCACCGTCGAGGGCGACCTGCCCAGCTCCCTCGCGATCTCCCTGCACGACGCCCTGCGCTCCAGCATCCTCTGGACCGTGTCCCGCTCGTGCCTCGTGAGCCTTCCGTAGGCCCTCGGGACCGCCCTTGCGGAGCCGCTCTTCTTCTTTCCGGATATGCCGTCCTCCGATCTCCCGGGGCCGGCCGATCCGGCCCTCAGGGTATCGGGTTCCCACATTCATCCGCACATGTACGGATGAATGTGGGAGGTGTTCGGATAAAGTTGATAATCAAGGGACATTCGGAAACACACTCGTTGTTGGGGTATTGTCCGGTTTGTTATTAAGCTATTAAATTATAATATGGTTCAACAGAAGGCGTGAACAGCTCGCCGTTGATATCTTTGCCTCTGTAATTAAGTGGTTCAAGTAATTATTGGTATTTACGGGTATCTTTCGGTATGTCCGTTGTTCTTTGCGCCTGTTATGCCTTGCTTGAGGCGATTTGCCTCTCGTGAAGAAAGGTTGATGATGGCCAAATCCTCAGATAATTGCCTAGTCAGGGTTAACTATCCTGATATAGATATTATGAAACTCTTGATGGCATTTCTTGTGGTCGAGATTCATGCGAGGCCATTGATGAACTTTGCTTTGGCTCAAAAGATTCTCGATGGCATTGATGTAATTGCGGTGCCGTTCTTTTTCCTCGCATCTGGATTCCTCTGTTTTCAGGGGCTTGACGCAGGCGATTTTAGAGACGCATCTTCTGCCGCTTTCATTCGGGTTCGAAAAACGATCTTTAAATTGATACGGTTGTATTTGACTTGGACGCTGTTCTTTCTTCCATTAACGATTTTCGGAAATATGCTCGAAGGAAATAGCCCTCTTCGTGCTATTTTGTATTTTGTTCGCGGTACGCTTTTTATTGGTGAGAATTATTATTCATGGCCATTGTGGTATCTGTTGGCAAGTGCTGTCGGCTTCGCCCTCATTTATTATTTGCTTCGGGGGGGGTCGAGTTTACTAGAATAATCTTCCTTTCTTTTTGCCTTTTGCTTATCGGTTACTGCATCTCTTTCGTGCAGGGTTGGGAAGAGGCCCCTGTATGTCTTTCGCTCCCGTGCAAGGCTTATTCATTTTTGTTTGGTAGTTCGCGCAACGGGTTATTTGAAGGATTCTTTTACATTGCGTTGGGTGCCTCGTTCGGCTTGAGGTTGGATTATCTTGATGAAACGCCCCTCCTGTTTGATTTTGCGCTTGCTGCGCTAGGGCTTGCTGGAAATTATCTGGTGAGCAATGATCCGCATTTACCGTTTTGTGCGGCTGCGAGCATTGGCCTATTTTTACTGTCAATTCGTCGACACGGGGCGTGTTTAAATTCATACGCCGTGGCGCGGCATATTAGTACGGTCGTTTATCTTGTGCATATGTATTTTATCGTTGTGTTTGTTTATGGGTTTGACGGCGGCGCGAATCCCAGTCTCTACGCGAATGACGTTAATCGGCCACTGCTCTATCTGTTCGCTATTTGCGGTTCGCTCTCGGTATCTGCTTTGGTGATTTTGGCTTCTAAGAAATTGCCAGCGGTTAAAACTATCTTCGGGATTTAAATTGATCGTTTGCTGAGTGCCTCGATTCCGCTATTGCTACTTCCTGCCCAAGGACACCAAGCAGCTGCTGGCCAACTACAGGGACGTGCCCCAGAACCTGATCGAGGCCATCGTGGACGCCAACCGCACCCGCAAGGACTTCGTGGCAGACGAGGTGTTGCAGATGGTGTGGGACCGTGTCTACGCCGGCAAGGAGAAGTCGGTCGTGGGCGTGTACCGCTTGACGATGAAGTCCAACTCCGACAACTTCCGCGCGAGCTCCATCCAGGGCGTCATGAAGCGCGTGAAGGCCAAGGGCGTGCCCGTGGTGGTCTACGAGCCCACACTGGACGCGCCGGAGTTCTTCGGCTCCGAGGTGACCCACGACCTGGAGGCCTTCAAGGCCGGCTGCGACGTGATCGTCGCCAACCGCTGGATGACGAGCTCGCGGACGTGGCGGACAAGGTATACACGAGGGATCTGTTTAAGCGGGACTAGGGGAGAGGATTCCCGACCGCGATTTTTAGCCTTATCTATGAGTCGCATTGTCAAGAAAGAGGTCATATCGGCTAACGCCGATATGACCTCTTTTGGTATAAGACTGATTCCTTTTGCAGCTGGTGAGCCATGCGTTGTATATAGCACGTTAAGCAACGAACTCCATTTTCCCTGCATTTAGCCTTGAGCATCAAGAACGGAGCATCGCCCGTGCTGCAATCGACTTCGTCGGGCCTCTTGATCCAGTCCGACAGGCTTCCTCATGCGGGGCTTTCCTGAAGATTTACTCGGTGTCCTTGCAAAAGAATCGTATGCAATACCGAGAGGCTCAGGCTACTGTAATGTGTGCTGCTTTTCGTGTGTCCTCATTAAGCAAGTAGATACAAGAGTCGACTTAATTGAATTGCCCGATCCGGGCCTTAACCTTGGTTCATGGATTGTTGTTATTGACAATCCCTGTGAACTTATATCTAGGCTTAGGACAGCCGTTCTGCAATTGGGTTATGACCTTGTAGCTGCTCCGGTTGAATATAGGGATAGCGTTCAGTTGAATCCCTCGGAAGTCGTTAAATCAACAGTGGATTTAAAATCTCATAATCCATTACCTGCTTATATGGTTTTTCCAAATGGGATTCCACATTTTAATGCAGGAGTGTTTGTAAAGAATGTTCGTTATGCAAACCAAGCTGAATGGCGTATCGCCGTTAATAGGAATGAACGCTCATATGAGCCTCTAATTCTTAAGCTTGGCGATCTAACTGATATCGCTCATTTGACTAGGAGAACGGAGCTTGCTGAAGATTTGCAACGGGTGCGCGGTTGTTCGGTTCCCTATTTGACTCGGGGGTGCTTTGGAACGAAGACTTCTCAAGAACTATCTCAGGATCTCTTTGAGTTGGGAAATGAGGAGGTCTTTATTACGCTGACGATTGGATAGCGCACAATAAGCGAGGATAGAGGTAATGGACTGGTGACCGCTCTTTGTTAAATAGACGCTAGGGGGTCGCCCCTACACCAACATTTTCGGCACGAATGCCTTTCACCGACTGGCAAAACGATTTACGCCTAATTTTGGGAGCCGATCACAGGTTTCCTTCTTCGCCCGATATCTGATCTCGCTACACTAATAACTGCTGCTACAAGGGCATTTCCAGTAGCAGCTTCCATTGGCTCTTGCGAAGATCGGAGCGGTTATGTTTGCCACCGCGTTCCACACCAGCCGACACTACATCCTGTTTACTGCCATGGCCTGCCTATGCGTTTTGCTGGGCGGGCCTTCTTATGCCGCGGGCGCGGAGAGCCTGTTCATTGCGGGCGCCACGTACTACGAGCCGGGCGTGTCGGGCCCCGGTTGGGCTTGGACCGATGACGGCCACCTGGAGCTTAACGGCTACGCTGGCGAGGCCATCGGCGCCGACGGCGACCTGGTGGTGACGCTGACCGGGCAGAACACTGTTGTCGAGACGAGCGCGCCCGACGTGGACATCTCGCGTTGCGGCATGGAGGTGTGGGGCAATCTGACGCTCCGCGGCATCGGGTCGCTGACGGCCACGGGCTCGCAGTGCGGAATCTACGTGTCGGGGGCGCTCGCGGTGGACGGCTGCAAGGTTGAGGCGCGGGCCGACGGCGACGGCATCGCGGATGCGCGGGTGGCCGGCGTGATCGCGGACAGCGTTGCCGTTCGCGGCGGCGGGCGCGTTGTCGCCGCGGGCGCGGGCTCCGGGGCGAGCGTGAGCGCCTATGGTGTGTGTCTGCTGGGCGGGGCTGCTGGCGGTGGTACGGCCGGGCAGCTTGCCGTCGATGCGTCCTGGCTGGATGCGTCGGGTGCCGACGGGGGCGTCGCCTGCCTGGGCGGGTCGCTTGCATCGTCGCGCTTTGTGGCGCCTGCGGGCGGGGCCTTTGGCGCGGGCGGCGTGGCGGATGCCGACGGGTCCGTGGCGGCGCATGTGACGATCGAGCCCGTGGATACCACGGCGCCGGCGGGGGAGACCGGTGGGCCCGATGCGCCGGGCGATGGCCCGTCCGCCCCTGGCGCTGACCCCGCTACCGGCGAGCCAGCTGCGAATCCGTCGACGAACCCCACACAAAAGCCCGCGGCCGCGACTAAGGCGGTGACCACGCCCACAGTGGCCAACACCACGGCCGCCAAGGCCTCTAGGCCCAAGGCCGCCACCGCGACGACCGCCTCGCTCCCCAAGGCCGGTGATAACTGCTGGATCGCCGCATCCCTAACGCTAATCTTTCTCGGAATAGCGCTCCTATGCGCCGCGATTCGCTGCTAAGGCGCTCGATTTCCGGATTGCTCCTGAGTGAGGGTATTGGCTTACGCCAATACCCTCACTCTCTTTGAATAGGGAAGCTTCTACGATGTCGATTGTTTGTAATCATCTTTTCTATACTTGTATGTACGTTATACTAAGGTTGTACTCACGCTATTGAAAGGACTTATAAATGGCAAGCTCAACATTAACCATCAGGGTTGACGACGACCTTAAGCGCGAGGCGGCAGAAGTGGCCGATTACTATGGGCTTGACCTATCATCCGTTACACGCGCTTTCTTTAAGCAAATGGTCAACACTCATCGCATCCCGTTGACCTTTGCTCCCGAGGAACCCAATGTCGAAAGTCTCGAGGCCATTCGCGAAGGAGATGCATTCCTGGCATCCGGTAAAAAAGGACGTTTTGACAACGGTGCCGATCTGATCGCTGCGGCGATGGCGCAATGAGTACGCTGACCGCTGAGTTCTCTGCAGCTTTCTCACGCGATTTAAAGAAAAAAGCAAAGCGCCGGAATTGGAATCTGACAGAGCTTCAAAAGCTAATTGACCTAGTGCTGCAGAATACACCTGAGTCAACAGAGATATTAAAGCGACGCCATAATATGCACCGGCTAAACGGCAACTGGAGCGGACGAAACGAATGCCATGTAGCAAACTCCGGTGATTGGCTTGTCATATGGTCATCAAACGAAGAGGTGGCATTCTTTGAGCGTACGGGCACCCATGACGAACTGTTCCGATGACATCCTTTGGTTCAACACCAGTAAAGCTATTCGAGTTTAAGCAATTCATTTCCTTATTGTTTAACTGTGATAGCTACTTAGCTGCAAAATGACTCGCTCATAGAGCCGGCGTATGGCTATACGCAATCAGGTTTTCCTTTCACCGACTGGCAAAACGATCTACACCTAATTTTGGGAATCAATCACGGGCTGTTTCCCTGCTCGTAGTCTGATCTCGCTACACTAAAAACTGCTGCTACCAGGTAGTTTTCTGGCGCCGTTTCTATTGGCTCTTGCGAAGATCGGAGCGGTTATGTTTGCTGCCGCGTTCCGCACCAGCCGTCACTACATCCTGTTTACTTTCATGGCCTGACTATGCGTTTTGCTGGGCGGGGCCTTCTTATGCCGCGGGCGCGCGGCCGGGCTGGTTTCCGTCGATGCGTCCTGGCTGGATGCGTCGAGCGCGGGCGGCGGCGTCGCCTGCCAGGGCGGGACTCCTGCATCCGCGCGCTTTGTGGCGCACGCGGGCGGGGCCTTTGTCGCAGGCGGCGTGGTGGATGCCGACGGGTCCGTGGCGGCGCGTGTGACGATCGATCCCGTGGATGCCACAACGCCGACGGGGGAGACCGCCGGTCCCGATGGGCCGGGCGATGGCCCGTCCGCCCCTGGCACCGATCCCGCTACCGGCGAGCCAGCTGCGAATCCGTCGACGAACCCCACACAAAAGCCCGCAGCCGCGACTAAGACAGTGACCACGACCACAGTGGTCAACGTCACTGCCGCCAAGGTTTCTAGGCCCAAGGACAACACCGCGATTTCCTCATCACTCTGCAAAACCAGCGACAGCCATTGGATAGCCGTGTCCGCATTGCTGTTCGTGTTGGGAGCAGCGGTTCTTAAAGCTGCACGCCGTTGCTGATGCTCCCGATTTCTGGATGTGCGGGAAAACCGGAGCCCGCCGAGCGCAAGCCCAATTTCTGTTAATAAAACTGCAGGTCGCGAAAGCGCAAAACCGGGGTCTGGTCGGCAGAACTCGGTCCCCACCACTTCTGGACAAGGCCAGCTGTCAGAGTTCGTGTCTTATGGGAATAATTTAATTCACGCCGCGTTACGTCTAGACTGCTCCTTATACTCGAATATAACCACTAAGGAGGTAGTCATGTTTTGGAGCTATGTTCAGCTTGATGATGGCACTCAATTTGCCTACTCAGAGACAAGAGAAGACGGAACCGTTCGCGTGGCCGTCGAGCGCCCGGTTGACTTTGGCTTTGACCATGCGGAATGCTTCTTGCCTGCGGTCAAATGGTTCAACGTCGAAGGATTTACTGCTGATGACCTCAATTTCTTGACTGAATTCGTTAGATCAAACGCCCCGTTTATCTTCGAGCTCGCCGAACGCCAAAAAGGCGGACCGGCGGTGGCATAATGCCTCGAGTTCTTATTTTTGGGCAGTACGTTCTGTTCTTTTGGATTGCGGAAAACGGAGAACCAATTCACATACACGTAGGTGTAAAGAGGGCGGCTGCTAATTCGACCAAGTTTTGGCTGACGAAAGAAGGCGGATGCAAACTTGCCAACAACGAGAGCAAGATTCCGGCTAAGGATCTCAGGGATCTTTCAAAATTAATCACCATGAATCATCAATTCATATGTGACAAGTGGTGCGAAACCTTTGGTGATGATTCGCTGACGTTCTACTGTTAAACGCCCAATTGAGACATGGTTTCACTTGCTGACATATCATCTGCGGCCTCCCGCGTGCTGGTTCAATACGACGTCAGCGAGGCATATTTATTTGGTTCGTTTGCCCGAGGCGAGCAAACGCCTGATAGCGATATTGACTTGCGACTAGTCTGCGGCAACACCATGACGTTCGGCGCGCGTTACGAACTCTCCCATGAGCTCGAGAAGGAACTTGGGCGAAAGGTTGATATCGTCACCAACCCGCCAGAGCACATGCACCTGCCCTTCCGCAAAAGCATCGAACAGGATGAGGTGTGCATCTATGAAGTGCTGTAGCAGGTAGAGGCGTCGGTGTGCTCCAGTGTGGTCGGCAAGTCTGAATTTTGCCGCATACTTCCGGATTCGGAGAGTCTTAGAAGTCAGTATTGAACTCAAACTCCGTTCCATGCCCCCTCTTGCTCTTTGAATACAGGTATCGCCCTAGCGATAGCGTGCTATACTATCGCTGGGGCGATACCTGTTAGGAGACTCGCGTGGAACTGTGGCATGGTTCTCAGAAGATTATTGAGACTCCCCAGCTTGGCCTGGGGAAAGTCCATAACGACTATGGACAGGGATTCTATTGCACAGAGAGCCTCGACCTTGCAAGGGAATGGGCATGCTCCAGGGACACAGATGGCTTTGCAAATCGATATGAACTCGACATGGCCGATCTCAAGGTACTCGACCTGCTATCGCCGCAATATTCAGTTCTGCATTGGATAGCATTGCTTGTAGAGCATCGTTCATTCCGAAAGGACACCGCCGTCGCTGTGGGGGCATGCGAATACCTTCGCGATCATTTTTTGCCTGATGCTAACGCTTACGATGTGATTAGAGGGTGGCGTGCGGATGACTCGTACTTCAGCTATGCCAGGGCGTTTGTAAACAATACGATCACCATTGACCAGCTCGGTCGAGCGATGAGGCTCGGTAACCTTGGAGAACAGATTGTGCTCAAAAGCGAGCGCGCGTTTAAGAGCATTCGTTTTGCTGGATTTGAACGTGCGCCACAAGCTCTATATGGCCCATTGGCCAAGGACCGAGATGAGTTGGCAAGGGCGCAGTATCGGGAATTGCTTACTGAAAACCCGTTTGAGGGAATTCGTATCGTCGATATCGTTCGAGAGGGGATGACAGAAAATGACCCACGCCTACAGTGAGATGTATCTCGAGGATGCCATGAGAACGCTGGGCGAGGCAGTCGATTTCGCCCTCTGCGACCAAGGGCTGAGTCCTGTCGAACTAACGACAATCCTATTGAATTCTCTCGAGATGAGGCAATTCGAGCGTGGTGTGGCGCGCGTTGTCTGCGGCATGTCGGGTGACGAACTTGCGCGTGAAATAATTGCCAGTGCAGGACTGAAACCCGCAGAATGTAGGGAGAGCTATCCGCTTGATCGTTCGCCTCAGTATTGGGCGGGCTGGGTTTTGGCCTATACGCAATGGATGTGCAGCCTGGACTTTAATGAGCTACTCGAAGTCGCTCCGCTCGATTGGATTATCGGTTCGTATTCCCCGCTTCACGAGGCGTCGGAAGATACATTCGCAGAGATAGTCATCGATAAATGGAACAAAGCCCAGGCAGACAAAAAGGGCCTCAAAGCTGCACGAAAGGCGGCCGGCCTAACGCAAAAACAGCTCGCCGTCCAATCGGGGGTTAAACTTCGCGCTATACAGCTCTACGAACAGAATCAGCTGGATTTGCGCCGCGCCTCGGTCTCTTCGGCATTGGCGCTCGCAAACACCCTAAACTGCGCCATCGAAGACCTCGTCTGGCAACCGGTCGCCCTGGAGTACGACTCGCGGGCCATTCCGTCCGTAAAGCTATAGAGGAGGCAGTCATGCCTTGGAACTACGTTCAACTAGATGACGGCGCCAATCGCGTTGCTAAAGAAGGTCATTCAACTGCACACGAGGCAAATTCACCATCACCGATTTTGCTCGACGGCGTCACGTCTATCGATGAAGCTATTCGACTGACCATTGAGGGCATGCCCAACGCGCTCAGGCTCTTGGAGAACTCATGATGGCGGATACGCAGCGGAGCGCTCATCCGTTCGCGCCGCTCGTGCTTGATGATGCCGGTTCGCTCGAAGCTATGGCCGCGGCCGTAATGCGCCTACACAGTATGCTGATGACGGTCGGGCGCTGCTATACAACCGACGCCACAGGCGGCCGGGCCGCGCTTGAGCTTGGACGCGTCGAGTCCGTGCTTGCGGGTGCATTCTGTATGATATTCGGCCAATCGCCGGCCGACCGCTTCGCAGACATCTTTGACCAGGTCACCTACGTGGCCGAGCACATGGTCAAGGACCACATCTTTGAGGACGGTAACAAACGCACCAGCCTTGTCTTTGCGTTGTCCGTCCTAAGGTTCGCAAGCACTCCGGTCGTGCTGTCCGATAGCCCCGAGCCCAAAGACAACCAGTACTACGCCTGGATCCAAGACCTCGTATCCGGAAACCGCTCTCGCGCCGATCTCGCGGAAGAGCTTAGGCGCAATTGCGTTGTGTGTCTCGACTGCGCTTCGCCCGTATAGAATCAAACCTTCCGCACGCTGGTTACTGAATGGGTTGGACACCGCATGGAACTCCCTAGCACCCTGTGCAGCAATGCCTACGACTTTGCGTTTTGTCCCGAGCCCTGCTACGACCGCTGGTTGACCTCGCCGATCCCGAGGACTGGGGTCCCAGTAACTGCAGCCTCAAAACTACCTGTCGTTTTCTTTTAGACGCGCGGTGTTCCTGACCGAGCGCGACGCGGACCAGACCGCCCCGCAGCTAGCTACACGCTCGCGGTGCCTCAGTTTTACGGCGGCCGGATTCAGCTGCTCCTGCCGCTGTTCCTGACCGGCGACAAGCCCGAGCTGGCGCTGACCATCCAGCGCGAGGACGGCTTTTACGCCGCGCGCACCTGCCTCACACTCGACATGGCTTACAACAACGCGCGACTTATCTGCCGCCTCGCGACTTCCTGGATTAAGCGATAAATGGCTGTTTAGCTGTGGGTTTGCCGGTTACCTTGGTTGCTTTGGCTTGGCTAGCACCCTCGAATTTTAAATCGAGGGCAAAAAGTTCTTGGTAAACCACGTGCGGCTATGTTAGTATCTCTTTTGCCGAAAGGCGACGGGCGATTGGCTCAGGGGTAGAGCATATCCTTCACACGGATGGGGTCACAAGTTCAAATCTTGTATCGCCCACCATCAAAAGCACAGGTCAGAGGTGTTAAGCCTCTGGCCTTTTTCTTTTTGACACCAAGGGTGGCACCAAAACTGACACCAAAATCGAATCGTAGTCGTATAAGGCGTCATTTTTTTCGCGCCCTTTTTGCTGATGCTATTGCATGTTTTGTATAAAACGCATGCGTATTTTCATTGAATTCCCCATCTGATTCGAGCGCAAATGTGGAGACAGGGACCACACGCCCAGGGCTCCTTCCAGCGGATTTCTATCATACGATGTTTTTCGGCAGAACTCGTCAAGCTATTGGTTTGCTTCCGGTACTTACCCGCATGATGGCCCAGTAGATAATCGGCCATGCCCGTGATCCGCACGGCCCGCGGCCGAAACCAGGGGAGGCGCAAATGGACGAAATCGTCTGCGCAAACACCGCATTCCGCTACTGGCGCTGCCCGCCGCAGGTGCGCGATCTCTACCCGCGCTTGCCCAACTCCGAAGACGGCTGGCGAGCTCTATCCCAAGCCCCTTTCGTAACCGACGTCCTCAAGACCCCGATTATTACCACAACAGTGCCCGGTGGCGTTAACTACCATTCGGGATTACGGACGTCAATCCACTGTGATGATGCTTCTGGAGTGGACAGCACGCTGGAAACAGCGATGAACTTTAGGGTTACCAATCCACTTGCGACGCTATTTACCATGGCGCGCTTTGTGTCTTTAACCGATCTTGTCCTTGCCATGTACGAATTCTGCGGATGGTTCTCAGTCTTTGAGCCCACCGCCGCAGCAGAAGCGGAACTAGGCAAAGCCAAAGACGCTGCCGAGAATGCAACGACCGAATCCCTCTTTGACCTTGATGAAAGCCAAGACGAGCCACAATGGAAACGCGTTTATGCTCGCATAAAAGTCAAGGAACAGGTAAATACGAAGGGGACCAACGGACAAAAGAAGACGAATGAGGTCACAAGGCTAAAGGGCACTTCGCTCTGGATGAGGAAGCCGCTCATTGAATTACACGAGCTTCATGAGTACGCCAGTAAGATGAAAAAACGAAAGTGGGGTACGAAGTTTTACAACGCCGCGCAGCTGGTGACGGGTATAGCCGCTTCTCCGCTCGAAGTTGCAGGAATTTTATTGCTATCGCTTCCTCGCTCTCGCGGCGGTGCCGGTTTTAGAAACGTTTACGTCAACGACCTTACGCCGCTTACCGCATCGGCGCAGAGCATTGCAGGGCAAAAAGTCTGCTACGGGGATATCGTGATTGTGAATCCGACCATAATGAAGGCAGGCATCGTGGAGATTCAGGGAGAGGTCATCCACGGATCAGGCGCCGTGCTCGACCACGATGCCAAACGCATGACGGCGCTGCAAAGTATGGGGTATGACGTCTTCCTGGTTACACACGACATGCTCAACGATGCCGAACAGCTTGATGCGATCGTGCGAAGTCTTTGCTCGCGTTTGGAATTGCGCTATAGGTGCAAAACTAGGGCGCAAAAGACGACGGAAATGGAGTTACGAGCCAACGTGCTGTGCAATTGGCTGGAAATCGATCGTTAAACGGGTGCCTGCTCACTTCCGGGCGCCCTCGGCCGGCTGCCCTCGACGCTGCCGCCACGGATGCGGCCCATCTACTACGTTT
>NZ_JBQKEF010000031.1:0-11905 GCF_052121455.1 Collinsella sp. LCP19S3_D3
GCGGCGGCGACCGATCGCGCGTGGACGTCCAGGCCGATGGAGGTAACATGGGGCATGGGAAGCCTCCTCCCCGCAGGTGCGGTAAGGGCTACCGCACGGGCCGATACTCAAGCCCATTGTGGCATCCCGAGCCCGCGGAAAGAAGCTGCGCCGCGGGGGAGGCGACCCAAATGGCTTTCTCATATCGTCTTGCCTGCCCGAGCTCATCCGGGGCGGCAACAACGCGAACCCCCCAACAGCGAGGAGTCACCATGAAGACATTGCTCAACGAGTTCAAGGAATTCATCAATCGCGGCAACGTGATGGACATGGCCGTCGGCGTGATTATCGGCGGCGCATTCACCGCCATCGTGACCTCACTTACCGATAACATCATCAACCCGCTTATCTCCGTGATTGCCGGCGGTAGCGCTACCGAGATCTCGGGGCTGGTGGTGCCGGGCACTAATATCGACTTTGGCGCCTTTATCGGCTCGTGCATCAATTTTTTGATTGTGGCGGCAATCGTCTTTGCCATCGTCAAGGCATTCAACAAGGCGCAGGAAATCGGCGACAGGCTCGCCGGTGCCACCGCCGAGGAAGCCGCACCGGCGCCCGTCTGTCCGTATTGCCTGGAAGAGGTGCACGAAGGCGCGACCAAGTGTTGTCACTGCGGAAGCGAGCTGCCCCGAGCGTAGGTGCCTTAGAGCCGACAGCGAGCGACATCTACCACCTTGCAAAACAGCGCAGAGATCAAAAATGGCCCCACCCGGGGCCATTTTCGCTTACATGGAGCGTAGATACGCGCCCCCGCTCTTATGCCTCGCGCAGCCAGTCAAACGCAACACGCGGCGTGCCGTCCGACACATACACGACGCCGGCACGCTCAAACCCCGCTTTAATACTCGCGCCCTGCATGGGCAGGTTGTCCCGATGCGTATCGATACGCAGATGGTCGGCACGCTCTTTGGCAAAGGCGAACATCGCAGCCGCGATACCGTGCACGGTGCCGTCGGACGCCACACGGTGCAGCACGGCGTACGGAGTGTCGCTACGCCATTGCCCGTCCTCAATTACGTCATAGCACTCGTCCGGGCCCGGTAAAAAGGCAAACGTCGCCACCACGCGGCCGTCGACTTCGAACACATAGCTACCACCGGCGGCGATATCGGCAGCCAGCTGCTCGGCAGAAGGCGTGCCCTCGGGCCACTGCGTGGCGTTGCCATGCGCGCGCATAAAGGCACGGGCCGCGTCATAGATAGCCATGACGGCGGGAATGTCGGTATCGAGGGTTTTTCTGATCATCACGCGGCGACCTCACGTTTATTGGTATCACTTTGATTGAGCAATGATACCAGCGTTTGAAGAGGGGCGAGAAGCAGATGGGAAGCAAAAAGCGAGCCGCCTGGTCAAAGGCCAAAAGCGAGTTTTTGGGCGCTGCCACCGGCGGCACTATGAGCGACCTGTTTGCGCGCGAGGACGAGCGCCGCGACGCCCTGAACGCCGAGCGCGATGAAGCCTGGCGCTACAAGTCGTGCGAGCGCAAAAACCGTTACGGCACACGCGCCGAGGCCGAGGCCGTTATGGCCGACTGCGAAAACCGCGGGCGGCGTGGTTTGGCCTGCTACAAATGCGAATACTGCGGCGGCTGGCACCTGACGTCGCACCCTTGGAAATAGACCCCGCATCGGCACGACGCTGACCGAGCGCCAACCATCGCACGCAAGCTACGGGCGCGGCGGCACCAAAACATCGTAACGAACGGCCTTGCCCGCAAGTTGATAGCTCGGCTTAACGCCAGCAAGCAGCGGCCCCTTCACCGGCCGCTTGATAACGACCTTGCGCGGGCGCACCGCAAGCGCAGCTTCGACCAGCGTCTCCTCATCGGCACACGGCTGTTCCAGATGATGCAAGAGTTGAAACTTCTTTTTAACCGCCGCGCTCTTTGTGCGCTCGGGAAACATGGGGTCCAGATACACCACGTCGGGAGCGGTGAGCTCGCCCTGCCCGATCAACTCAGTTATATGGTGAAGGCCGGCAATGCTGTCCTCGCCCGCATGTAAGCGCATGCGGGCCACGGCAGTCGCAAGCGCCGGATCATCTGCCGCGCGATCCAAGGCATCCTTGAGGAGCGCCGCGATCACGCAATCCTGCTCATACAGATCGACGGTAAAGCCCGCAGCCGCCAGCAGCAGCGAATCCTCGCCAAAGCCTGCCGTGGCATCAATCGCCCATGGGCACTCGACGCCTTTTGCGCGCGCAGCCTTTACCAACAGCTCTTGCTGCAGACGGCCCTGTTTGAGCCGTGGCAGCATGCGGCCAAAATCGGCACGCAACTCCATCGTGCCGTCGGTGAGCGTGAGGCCCGCGGACTTCCCGATCAGCTCAAGCCCCGCGGCCCGAGCAACAGAAAAGGGATCGACGACGCCCATGGGTACTCCTTAACAAGCAAAATGAATACGTGAGCGCCGTTTATGCCAGCACCCAACCGTCCGCTATTGTCCCACATGCGACATGGCCCACAGCATCCCAATGCAAAGCACCGCCATCAATCCCGTGCACACGGCAGCGATCACAGAATCGCCCATGCGCCTTCCCAACGACCGCGGCTCATGCACTCGCCCTGCTCCGTACATCATGGCTCCTCCTTAAGAACAGCTCCTTGTTACGGTCTCATCATCGCAGCGCCGCACATGAGCTGCCATCGATTTGGCTTACGTCCAGCTTTCCTTTTTGAAAGGTCGGATTGGGCTGCGCGGGCTCAAAGCGCTTTCAGGCGCACGCATCGCTGCGTTGAACTACAATGTGCTTCACCATATGTGCAACACATGGGCTACGCCAGATCGGCGTACTCGTATCGAAAGGACCAGCCATGAGCTCCGCTCGCAAGACTCTCAAAATCCTTGCCCTCATCTACTTTGTTTTGGGCATCGCCAGCCTCGTCATCGCCGGCATCGGTATCGCCAGGGGCAGCCTCGATTCCACGTACGGGTCGAACGCCATGCTCGCCGCGGTCGTGCTTGTCGTCAAGGGCATTGTCGATCTTTCCGCAGGTGTTGCGGGCATCAAGGGCGCCAACAAGCCCTCGCAGGTGGATAGCGCGTTTAAGCTCGGCATCGTTGCCGCGATCTCCACGATTGCGCAGGCCGTGCTCACGCTTCCCGCACTCGGCGGCAGCGCCGTCAATATCGGTGCCTTTGTCATCGTGGTCTACGACCTGTTCTTTGTTCAGCAGGCGCACGCCGTTAAGGCCGAGAACAAGGACCGCCTGTAGGCACTCGCTTCTCATAACCCCTGCAGCCAAGCAACTAACATGGGCCGATCGCGCAGTAACGCGGTCGGCCCTTTACATTTGACCAGATAAAACCTGCCAAAATAAACCTGTCCCTTTTTGGCAGGTTGGTTAGCTGTGGCGGTACTCGGCAATGATGAAGTCGATGTCGGTTTTAAGGGTGTCCAGGTTTGCCAGGCGCTCTTTGTCGGTAGGGCGTGTGCGGTAGTAGTACGGCGTCATCTGGAACACCGCCTCGATGTCGGCCTGGGTCTGGAGCGTAATATTCGCGGACACCCGCTGTGTGCCGACCAGTTTAAGCTCCATCGTCTTCGGAAGCTTTTCGTCGTTGAGGTACGGCGTGTCGTAGAGCACCTCCTTGAGCCCAAAGAGATGACGGGCACCCGGCACCACGGTGTAGAGCGAACCCTCCGGCGCCAACACGCGGGCAAACTCGCGCTCGTTAAAGGGAGCAAAGAGCTCGGTCACCATATCGAAGGCGCCATCGGCCACTGGGATGTCTTTCATGTTGGCCACAAAATAGGTCGCATCGCCGCGCTTGGCGGCCAGGCGTACCATTTCTTTGCCTAGGTCAAAGCCATAAGCGTCCACGCCCGGCACCGCGCCCATGGCGCTGGTGTAGTAACCCTCGCCGCAGCAAATATCGAGCAGCGTCATGGGGCCGCCTGTAGACGCAGCACGCCCAGAAACCCGTTTGCGCACCAGCTCGACCATTGCATCGCGCAGCGGCGCATAGTAGCCACGGTTCAAAAAGTCACGACGGCTGCGTGCCTGCGACTTGGGATCGCCCATGGAGTCGCCGCTCTTGGACGAACGTAGCAGATATAGATAACCCTCGCGCGCACGGTCAAACCGGTGTCCGCCCGCGCATGCAGCACCGCGCTCGTCGTCCACCAACGGCTCATGGCAAACGGGACACAACAACATGGCAACTCCTTAGCGCGAACAACACAACGTACACCATTGTCGCACGCCTTCCCCACCTAGTCATTGGGGACGTTCTTGAATGACTAGTCGTTTAAGAACGCCCCCAATGACTAGGTGATTAGGAGTATCATCGTCTGCGCAAATAAGCACGAAATAGCACGTTAGAAATTGAGAGCGTATGGCTGATACCGCATCTAAGCACATCGACATGACCACCGGCTCGCTGTGGCGCAATATCCCCCTGTTCGCCTTGCCCGTGGCCGCCACGAGCATCTTGGAGCAGCTGTCAAACCTCATCGCCACGGTCATTATCGGTAACTTCTCGGGCGACCAGGGGACCCTCGCCATGGCGGCAGTCGGCTCCAATGTTCCGCTTACCAGCCTTATGCTCAACCTGTTTATTGGCATGTCGCTTGGCTCCAACGTGGTCATCGCCAACGCTATCGGCCGCAACGATCAGAATATGGTCAAACGCGCCGTCCATACCTCGATTTTAATGGCGCTCGTGGGCTTTGCCGTCATCGCTCTGGGCGAGATCTTTGCCGAGCCCATGCTCGCCGCGCTCAACGTTCCCGCCGAGACCATGCCGCTCGCTTCGCTCTATCTACGCGTCTTTTTGCTCAGCATGCCCTCAATCTTGCTCTACAACTTTGAGGCCGCGATCTTCCGCTCCGTCGGCATCACCCGCATGCCGCTGCAAGCGCTTGCCGTGTCCACCGTCCTCAACATTGGCCTGGACCTCATCTTTGTCCCCGTACTCCACTGGGGCGTCGCGGGTGTCGCCATCGCCACCGCCATCGCCTACACCGTCAGCGCCGCTACACTCTTTATCCGCCTGCTCAAGACCGACTCCGTCGTCCGCGTCACCCCGCGCGACCTTGCTATCGACCCCGTCGCCCTCAAGCGCATCGTCAAGATCGGCCTGCCCGCCGGCATCCAAAGCGCCGTCTTTGCCGTCGCCAACATCATCATCCAGTCCGCCATCAACAGCCTGGGCACCGAGGTCATGGCGGCCTCGAGCGCCGCCATGAGCCTGGAGTGCGTGTGCTACAACCTGCTCAACAGCTTTAGCCAGGCTTGCACCACCTTTGTGGGACAAAACCACGGTGCCCGTCAGATCGACCGCTGCACCAAGACCCTTAAGGTCTGCCTGGTCGAAGGCGGTGTCGTCGCGCTCACCACGATTATTGTTATTGTCGGCCTGGGGCGCGAGATCCTGTCGTTGTTCAACAGCGATCCCAACATCGTCTCAATCGGCTATATCCGCGTGTGCTCTATCTTCCCTGCATACGCCTTTATCATGCTCTACGAGAACATGTCCGGCTACCTGCGCGGCTTTGGCATCTCGCTCATGCCCGCCCTTATCACCATGATCTGCGTCTGCGGCATCCGCTTCTATTGGGTATTCTGCGTGTTCCCGCACTTCCGCACCTTTGCGAACATCATGATGGTCTACCCCATCAGCCTGGGCACCACGGCGTTCTTTATGGTCGTGGCGGTACTACTCTGCCACCCGGCACGCACCCATCGCGCTACCCAAGCCAAAGCGACAGCCTGCTAAACACCGCACTCAACGCCACGCCAGTCATTAATTGACAATATGCGAGCTCATATAGTCGATAAAGCGCCTCGTGGCGATAGGCATGGTGTCCCAGCTGCGCCAGGCCGCCACTACGTCGCGCGAGGGGGCGTGCACGATGGGACGTACGCGAATATCGGCCTGCATGCCCTCAACGGTACGGCGATACAGCATGCTCACGCCCAGGCCCTCCTCCACCATCGCCATAATGGTGTAGACGGCGGTGGACTCGCCCCTCATACAGCCGCGGCATAAAGGCAACCGGTGCGCCTTTACAATAGATGCCAACATAGCATTTGCCATAAAGGAGCTCCATGGACACCGCAACTCGCGACCGCAACATAGCAACTTGGTTGGGCGATGCGCCGCAGCCGGTACGTGACACTACGAACCAGCTGCTCGAGCGCATCGCCCTTTTGCGTGCCGAGCAGACCATCTACCCGGCACAAGACGACATCCTCAATGCCCTCGCCTACACGCCGGCCGACCAGGTCAAAGTTGTCATCTTGGGCCAAGACCCCTATCACGGACCCAACCAGGCCATGGGGTTATCGTTCTCGGTCCCCGCGACGCAAGCCAAGTTGCCGCCAAGCCTGCGCAACATCTATAAGGAACTCAAAGCCGATCTGAGTTGTTCCATTCCCGCCACGGGAGATCTGACGCCATGGGCACAACAGGGCGTCCTGCTCCTCAACACTACGCTCACCGTGCGCGAGCATGCCGCGAACTCACACGCCAAGCTGGGCTGGAGTACGCTCACCGACTACGTTATCGAACGCTGCTGCCAGCTACCCCAACCGGTAGTCTTTTTGGCATGGGGCCGCTTTGCCCAGCAGATGGTTGAGGGCAAGCTCGCCGCAATCGACGCGGGCAAAACGACCGGCAAGTTCTGCCTTGCCTCCACGCACCCCTCGCCGCTTTCGGCCAACCGTGCCACGGCAGAACTCCCCGCTTTTATGGGGTCGCGACCCTTCTCGGCAGCCAATCGGCTACTCGAACAGCACGGCTCGACCCCCGTCAACTGGACTTGTCTCGGCTAAAAATCGATACATCAAAAATACGCCCGACGGGTTTCCATCGGGCGCGTTTCCTATTCGGGCCAAATAAATTGTGTGCGGCCGGCCTCGCCGCCATCAATGAGCAGGCTCTGCCCGGTCATAAACCGGTTGGTCACGCCCACAAAGTAGATCCACTCGGCGATCTCTTGGGCGGTTGCCCAGCGTTTAAGCGGTGTAAGCTCCATAATCTGGTTCCACAGGTGTTCGTCTTCCATCACGCAACGGTTGAGCGGCGTGATAACGCCACCCGGGTCCACACTGTTGGCGATGGCCTGCGGTGCCAGGCGGTTTGCAAGGTTCTTGGTGTAGGCGATAACGCCGCCCTTGCTGGCAGCATAGGCGGGAAACTCCGATCCCGTATGCCCACTCGCCGACCCCACATTGACCACGGATTTGATAGCGGGCGCCGGCTTGGCGACAAGCCTCTCCCCCACAAAAGCGTAGCGCTCGGTCACGTTGATGGTGCCACACAGGTTGGCGGCGATATCGTCGACCGAATCCTGCGTACCCGCAACGTTCACGATCACTTGGGGTTCAAGGTCGCCTGGAAACGAGCCCGGCTCGCGGACATCAACAATCAGATGGCGGTAGCGCTCGTGTTCGATCGCCGCCGGCAGCAGATCAAAGCCCACGACCTCGTGGCCCTCGTCCAAAAAGCGCTGCACGCACGCGGCTCCGATACCGCCCGAAGCGCCCGTAATCAAAACCCGCATACTTGCTCCTTAGGCGGTTGCGTGGCGCTCAAGGTAGTCGGCGCCCACATTCTCACGCTCCCAGCCGCGCACGACCTTGTAGCCCACGGGGCTCAGGAAGACCTCGCACAGCAGCTCGGCGACAGCGCCGGTCAGCGAGCACATAAGGACCTGCACCCAGGTCCAACCAAAGAACGTGTGACTCACTACAATGGCAAAGACCAGGTTGTCGATAAACTGGCCAACACCCGTGGACACATAGGAGCGGAAGGCGAAGCTCGCAAAGTTATTCTTTTTGAGCATACGGCCGAGCGACTGGTTGAGCGTGGAGTTAACCACGGCAGAAACGAACATTGCCAGCGAAGAGCCCAGCACCACGTACCAGGTGCCGCCGATGGTGGCGTTAAGGGCGGTGTTGACCTCGATCATGCCCGTGTCGTAGTAGGCGCCCCACATACCGGGTGTGAGCGAGCACGCCCAAAAGCACAGGCTCACGGCAAGGTTGACCGCCAGTGCGAGGATAGAGATTTTGATGGATGCCTTGGCGCCAAAGCGCTTGCAGATCATGTCCTGGCACAAAAACGAGACCCAGCTCACCACAAAGCCGCAATCGAGTGCCAGATACGGCAGACTGATGAGCTCTTTGTTGGCCAGCAGGTTCATCATGATGACGCTCACGAAAAACAGCGAAACCGTTGCCGCGGGAATGCTCCGCAACAGGACCTTGTAGTCCTCCATGACCTTCTTGATCATTATGTACTCCTTTGGTTTTAGGTTTAACGAGCAGGATATCGGACCCGAACTGCTCGGACGCCCCGGTCTTGAGGCGACGGTGGGCATGATAGCCGCTCGCGCGGTATCAGGCAAGCAGGCAGCGCGGCAGCCCCGCAGGGCCACCGCGCCGATGCGTTAAAAGACTACGTTGCCAAACTCAGACAGGATAAGGTCGGGATTGTGGTCGGTTGCCCAATCCACGTTCCACGGGCTCGTAAACAGCAACAGCTTGCCACCGCGCATGTCCTCGACGCGCAACGTGTCGCGCGTGAGCGAAAGACCCGGGATATCGATGGTGTCGGGGTCGTTCTGGATCCAGCGAATGTCCGTATAGGGCAGCGGCTGGCGACGAACCTCAACACGGTACTCGGCCTTGAGGCGGCGCTCGAGTACCTCAAACTGTAGCACGCCGACCACGCCCACAATGACGCTCTCCATGCCGGCACCCAGCTCGCGGAAGATCTGGATGGCGCCCTCCTGGGCAAGCTCCTCCATGCCCTTGACGAACTGCTTGCGCTTGAGCGTGTCGACCTGCGTAATGCGAGCGAACATCTCGGGGGCAAACGTCGGAATCTGCGGATACTGCACATGGCGCTTGCCGGAGCACACGGTGTCGCCGACGCTAAAGATACCCGGGTCGAACAGGCCCACGATATCGCCCGCGTACGCCTCGTCCACGATGGCGCGGTCGTCGGCCATCATCGACGTGCCCGTGGCAAGCTTAAGCTTGCGGTTGCCCTGCACGTGGAAGGCATCCATGCCGCGCTCGAACTTACCCGAGCAAATGCGCACAAAGGCGATGCGGTCGCGGTGGTTCTTGTCCATGTTGGCCTGGATCTTAAACACAAAGCCGCTAAAGTCGTCGCGGCAGGGATCGACCGGTTCACTGGTAAGCGTATCGGTATAGGCACGCGGCGTCGGGGCCAGACGCAGGAACTCCTTAAGGAAGGGTTCCACGCCAAAGTTAGTAAGCGCCGAGCCAAAGAACGCCGGGCTCAGCTTGCCGCAGGCCACGGCATCCAAGTCGAGCTCGTCGCCGGCACCATCGAGCAGCTCGATGTCGTCCATCAGGTTCTTATGGTTCTCCTCGCCGATGAGCTCATCCATAGAAGAATCGCCCAGCTCGGCCTCGACCTCGGCGACCTTCTTGGTGGCGTTGGCGTGACCGTCGCCCTCAAAGGCAATGACGCGACGGGTCTGACGATCGAACACGCCGCGGAAATTGCGGCCGCTGCCAATCGGCCAGTTCATGGGATACGTATTGATGCCCAGGACATTTTCTATCTCTTCCATGAGCTCAAACGGATCGCGAGCCTCGTGGTCGAGCTTGTTCACAAAGGTGAAGATGGGAATGTGGCGCAGCGTACAGACCTTAAAGAGCTTCTTGGTCTGGGCCTCGACGCCCTTGGCGCCGTCGATGACCATGACTGCGGCGTCAGCGGCCATAAGGGTACGGTAGGTATCCTCCGAAAAGTCCTGGTGACCGGGGGTATCGAGGATGTTGACGCAGGCGCCGTTGTAAGTGAACTGCAGCACCGAGGAGGTGACGGAAATGCCGCGCTCCTTCTCGATGTCCATCCAGTCCGAGACGGCATGCTTGGCCGAGCTCTTGCCCTTGACCGAGCCGGCGGTCTGGATGCTGCCGGTATAGAGCAGTAGCTTCTCGGTAAGCGTGGTCTTACCGGCATCCGGGTGGCTGATGATCGCGAATGTGCGGCGCGACGAGATTTCATCCGACAGGCTTGCCATGCGGATCCTTTCTTGCATTGAGTGCATTACGTCGTTGTAACCGCACTATTGTAGCCGCGAAATTCCGCTCTAGGGCGCCTATCAGGACAAATTCATCAGTTGGGGCCTGTGTAGCAGTCGATGACGGCACTCCGCAGCAGTTTGTCTCGATCAGTAACATCTAGACGGTTTTTGAACCTCTACCTGTTACAGATTTAGACAAACAGGTGGGCGTCCCAGAAAGATCTCGATCTGTAACATCTAGCAGCCAAAAACTTCTCCAGTTGTTACAGATTGAGACAACCAGGTGGGGCCCACCAGCAAAATCTCAATCTGTAACAAGTAGCCGTCCAAATCGGTTCCAGATGTTACAGATTGAGATGAATGAACGAGCGGACAATCCCTATTTACCTCTTGCATAACTGTGCATAGTGTATATATACTGTGCTTACCGGTTATATACACGTGTAGCCCAACAGCTAAGGAGCCGCTGTGGACATCATCCTATCCAATTCGAGCGACAAGCCCATCTACGAGCAGATAACCTCGCAAGTCAAAGCTCAGATCTTATCGGGCACGCTCGCTGCGGGAGCCAAACTCCCCAGCATCCGTGCACTCGCGAGCGACCTAGGTGTGAGCGTCATCACCACCAAGCGCGCCTACGCCGACCTAGAGCAACTCGGGTTTATCTGCACCGTGCAGGGCAAGGGCTGTTTTGTCGCCGAGGGCAACCAGGAGCTCTTGCGCGAAAACCAGCTATGCCATATCGAAGACCTGCTTGCGAAAGCGGCGAGCCAAGCCGAAGCCTTGGGCGTCACGCGCGACAAACTGCACGAAATGCTCGACCTGGTAGCCCCCGAAACCATGCAGTAGCCATCTGCAAGAAAGGCTATACCATGCAAAACTTGCTTGAACTCAAAGGCATCTCACGCGCTGTAAGCGACCGCTTTTCACTACGCGATGTCACGCTCGCCGTGGAGCCCGGCCAGATTGTTGGCTTTGTGGGCGCAAACGGCGCCGGCAAGACAACGACCATTCGCGCCGCGCTCGGGCTTATAAAGCTCGATGCCGGCGAGGTACACCTGTTTGGGCAGCACTGCGGCGCCGACGCGCCCGGTGAAGCGCAGCGTTGTCTGCGCACTCGTGTCGGCCTCGTGCTGGACACATGCCCCTTCCCTTCCACACTCAAGGTGACCGAAGTTGAGGCACTCGTAAGCCCGGCGTACCCCACCTGGAGCCACGACACCTTCGCCAGCCTCATCGACCGATTTGGCTTGGATCCCAAGGCGAAGGTCAAGGACCTCTCCCGCGGCATGGGCATGAAGCTGCAGCTTGCCTGTGCGCTCAGTCACAAGGCCAAGCTGCTCGTTTTGGACGAAGCCACCGCGGGTCTTGATCCCATGGCACGCGAGGAGCTGCTCGATGAGCTGCTTGCCTTTGTCGCCGACGGCCAGCGCAGCGTGCTGCTCTCGAGCCACATTACGTCCGACCTCGATCGCGCTGCCGACCGCATCATTTGCATCGATAACGGCTCGATTGTGTTTGACCTGCCGCGCGAGGACATTACCGACCGCGCCGGCATCGCCCACTGTACCCAAGCGCAGGCCGCCGAGCTTATGGCTTGCGTCGAAGGCGCCCGTGCCGCCCACCACGCTTATAGCGTGGACGTGCTCGTACCCAACCGTCGCGAAACGCTCGAGGCCTTCCCCGAGATTCCCTGCGATCGGGCAACCATTGACGATTATCTACGCCTCACGCTGAAAGGGGGGGACTGCGGACGATTTCTTGGACCGTTACGCGGCCCTTCCCAGCGCGGCGCGGAACTCGGCCGGCGTGCGGCCGCCGAGCGCATCGCTGCGCCTCTCCGTATTGTATC
>NZ_JBQKEF010000032.1:0-10803 GCF_052121455.1 Collinsella sp. LCP19S3_D3
ATGCGGTGGGGTGCGCGGACATACCGGGCTGACCGCCGGCAGCGCGCCCGCAAGAGCCCGCGGATATTAGCTTGCCAGGCAAGCGTCGACTAAACGTGCAGCGTGCGCGGGTCCTCCCGACGGGAAACGAAAAAGCCCGGTTTAAAACCGGGCTCGAACAAACACGCCTATTGACAATGGCTTTCTCATATTAAAAGGGGAGGTGCCGGCTTTCGCAAGGCGCGAACCTACGAAAATCGCCGCACGGCAACGCGGGGCGATGAGCTCGGTCGGGGGATAGGGCCCGCTTCGCCCGCCGGCCCGTAAATTGTATCATCCAGTGTGGAACGAGAGCGCCCGTTTCCGCGTGCGACGGGCTTGCAATAAGAGGAGAGCCATGTCGAAGCAAGCGGTCGTTGGAATCTTGGCGCATGTCGATGCTGGCAAGACCACGCTGGCCGAGGCCATGCTGTTCGATGCGGGTCGCATTCGTAAGCGCGGCCGCGTGGACGATGGCGATTCGCATCTGGACACTAACGCGATCGAGCGCGAGCGCGGCATTACGATTTTCTCGTCGCAGGCCGTGCTCGACCACGGTGATACCCGCGTCATGCTCGTGGATGCACCGGGGCATGTCGATTTTTCTGCCGAGGCGGAGCGCACGCTGCGCGCACTCGACTACGCGATTTTAGTTGTGGGCGCCAACGACGGCGTGCAGGGGCACACCGAAACCCTGTGGCGCCTGCTTGCACGCTATGACATTCCGACGTTCATCTATATCAACAAAACCGATTTGGAGAATCCCGGCCGCGATGTTTTGCTGGCACAACTTGGGCGGCGTCTTTCCGAAGGCTGCCTGGATGCCAACGAACTGCTGGAGGGCGGCGCCGTTCAGGAGGACGCTGCTGCGTTGGACGAGGCGGCGCTCGAGGAGTTTCTTGAGGCAGGCGAGCTTTCCGTCGCAACGCTGTCGCGCATGGTTGCCGAGCGCAAGCTCTTTCCCTGCTTTGCCGGCTCGGCGCTCAAGGACCAGGGCGTGAGCGAGCTGCTGGATGGCATATGCGTGCTGATGCGCGAACAGATATGGCTTCCGGAGTTTGCCGCGCGCGTCTATCGTGTCAGCCGCGGGGATCGCGGCGAGCGCTTGGCATGGGTTAAAGTGACCGGCGGCACGCTGTGTGCAAAACAGATGATCAGCGGACGTTCCGGTGCCGAGGCATGGGAGCAGAAGGTCGATCAGGTGCGCATCTATAACGGCGAAAAGTATGAGCTTGCCCAAGAAGTTGCTGCTGGCGGTATTTGTGCCGTGACGGGTCTTGCGCACGTTCGCCCAGGGGACGCCTTGGGTGCGGAGCCCGTGTGTGATGCGCCCGTCATCGCTCCGGTCCTCACCTATACGGTGCTTCCGGGCGAACACGATGTCCATGCGGTGTTTAAAGCGCTGACTGAGTTGGCGGACGAAGACCCCATGCTCGGCGTAAGCTGGAATACTCATCTGGAGCAGATTCACCTGCAGCTGATGGGCGCCGTGCAACTCGAGGTCGTGCAGCGGGTGTTGGCCGATCGCTTTGGCCTTTCGATTTCGTTTGAGCCCGGCGGCATTCTCTATAAGGAGACCGTTTCGCAGCCGGTCGAGGGCGTGGGCCACTTTGAGCCGCTGCGCCACTATGCCGAGGTGCATCTGCGCCTAGAGCCGTTGCCGGCGGGTTCGGGCGTGCAGTTTGGCACCGTGACTTCGACCGACGAGCTCGATCTTAACTGGCAACGCCTGGCGCTCACAAACGCCATGGAGCGCGATCACCTGGGCGTGCTGACCGGCTCGCCCATCACCGATGTGCGCATTACGCTCACAGGTGGCCGTGCGCATGCCAAACACACCGAGGGCGGCGACTTTCGCCAGGCCACGTACCGCGCGATTCGCCAGGGGCTCATGCAGGCGCGTGAGGCCGGCGCGGCGGTGCTGTTGGAGCCGTGGTATCGCTTTGAGCTCGAGGTGCCGGGGGAGTGTGTGGGCAGGGCGTTGTCAGACGCCACGCGCATGGGTGCCGAGTACGAGCCGCCGACGATGGCGGGCGGACGGGCGAAGCTTGTGGGTCGCGTGCCGGCATCTGAGGCGCAGGATTATGCGCTGGAGGTGGCCGCCTACACGAGCGGTCGCGGGCATCTGTACCTGGAGTTCGCCGGTTATGCGGCATGCCATGATGCCGCGCGCGTCATCGAGACGGCCGCCTATGAGCCCGAGGCCGATCTACCCAACACGCCCGACTCGGTCTTTTGCTCTCACGGCGCTGGCTACACGGTCAAGTGGTACGACGTCCCCGAGGCAGCCCACGTAAAGGTCGATCCCGCCACCTTCCGCCCCTGGCGAGCGGCGGACGTCGAGTTTTTCCGCCATAGGTGATAGAGGGTCAGTCTCTTTGTCGCATCCTGTTGGTATAACTCGGTATAAGTTGGTATAACTGTTACCAGGGTTTGCCAATCCGAGGAGGCCGACATGAATCCAAATCCCTTTAAGCCCACGGCTGGCAAGCGGCCTCCGATACTCATCGGCCGCGAGTCGGTCATCGAAGATTTCGAGGAAGGGCTCGATAACGGCGCCGGAGCGCCGGGCAGGCTCATGCTCATTACGGGAAACCGCGGCTATGGCAAAACAGTTCTCTTGCGGGAGCTGCAGCGTTTAGCTAGCGAGCGCGGATGGGCGGTTGTCTCCGATTCCGCCTCGCTTGGCCTATGCGAGCGCTTGGCCGACGCGCTTCGCTCGAATAAACCCGTTGTGACGTCAATGGAATTTGGTCCGTCGTTTGGCCGAATGTCGGTCGAGGCGGCGCGGGCAAAAGGCGAGACGTTGCGCGGGTTAGTCAACGAACGCCTCAAGAAACTCGGGCCGGGAAAGGGCTTACTGTTTGCGATTGACGAGGCCCAATCGGCATCTATCGAGGAGCTGGCGGCGCTGGCCGTTCTCTATCAGCAGGTGCTCGGAGACCAGGATGCTACGGGCTTGCCCGATAGCGACCAGCGCGGTCTTGTGCTGGTTTTTGCCGGCTTGCCCAGCATGGTCGATGACTTGCTCGAAGAGCCGAGCGTAACGTTTTTGCGCCGCGCCCAGCAGCGTACGCTGGGGGCGATTTCTTTGCCCAAAGTGCGCGATTCATATATCCAGACGGTCAAAGGCACTGGTCTTTGCGTTGATGCGGAGACGGCGGACCTTGCGGCGCGCAAGAGCATGGGGCATCCCTATATGGTTCAGCTGGTGGGATATTACATGTGGAGGTCTGCTGTCCGGCGTGACTCGCGGGTCATTGAAGTGTGCGATGTCGAGGCTGGCTACGCCGATGCCATCTCCGAGTTCTATGAAGCAGTGGACGCTCCCTTGTATTACGGGTTGCGCAGTCCGCAGCGCCTCTTTATCGAGGCCATGGCGGCTGATGGGGGCAAGCCGACGCGCATGGCTGACATCATTGAGCGCTGCGACCGCACCCAAAGCTGGGCGAGTAAATATCGCGCAAGCCTGATTCGCGAGCGCGTCATCGAGGCTGCCGGATACGGCCTCGTCCGGTTTACCGTGCCCATGCTGGGCGAGTACATCCGCGACCGCGTTTTATGGCATGAGTAGGGTGATAAAGGTGACGGAACAGAAGATGAGCCCGCAGGCTATAGAGGTACGTGGCGCACGTGTGCACAACCTCAAGGACATCGATATCGATATTCCGCTGGGAAAGCTCGTGGGTATTGCTGGCGTATCGGGTTCGGGCAAGAGTTCGCTGGCACTGGGCGTTCTTTACGCCGAGGGCTCGCGTCGCTACCTGGAGGCGCTTAGCACCTATACCCGCCGTCGTCTGACGCAGGCCGAACATGCCCAGGTGGACGAGGTGCTGCACGTGCCGGCGGCGCTCGCATTGCATCAGCGCCCCAGCGTGCCGGGTGTGCGCTCGACCTTTGGTACCATGACCGAGCTCAACAATAGCCTGCGTCTGCTCTTTAGCCGTTGCGCCCATCACGTGTGCCCGCACTGCGGGGCGCGCGTGGAGCCGAGCCTTAACGTGGCCGCGGGCCTGTCGCTCACGTGCCCCGAGTGCGGCCGTGAGTTCTACGCGCCGGGTGCCGAGGACCTTGCCTTTAACAGCGGCGGCGCGTGTCCCACCTGCGGCGGCACCGGTGTCATGCGCGAGGTGGACGAGGCGAGCCTGGTGCCCGACGAGTCCAAGACCATCAACGAAGGCGCGGTGCTTCCTTGGGGTACGCTCATGTGGGATCTGATGAAGCAAGTGGCAGGCGAGATGGGTGTGCGTACCGACGTGCCGTTTAACCAGCTCACGCCTCAAGAGCGCGACATTGTGTTTCACGGCCCGGCGGTTAAGAAGCACATTCTCTACGTTCCCAAAAACGGCGAGGGTGCTACGCCGCTCGACTTCACCTATTACAATGCCGTCTATACCGTCGAGAACGCGCTCGCCAAGGTCAAAGACGACAAGGGCTTAAAACGCGTGGCGCGCTTTTTGCGCGAGGGGCCATGTCGTGACTGTGGCGGCACGCGCCTCTCCGAGGCTGCGCGCCAGCCCCAGGTACGCGGTATCAATCTGGCGCAGGCCGCGGCCATGACGCTGGGCGAGGCGATTGAGTGGGTGCGCGGGGTGCCCGCATCCTTGCCGGCCGAGATGCGGCCCATGGCGGCGGATATCTGCGATTCGTTTTTGAGCGCGGCCCGTCGCCTGGTCGATCTGGGTCTCGACTACCTTTCGCTCGATCGCGCCGGTGCCACGCTCTCCACGGGCGAGCGTCAGCGCGTGCAGCTCGCCCGCGTGGTGCGCAACCGATCGACGGGCGTGCTCTATGTGCTGGACGAGCCCTCAATCGGCTTGCATCCCGCCAATGTCGACGGCTTGGTGGGCGTGATGCGCGATCTGGTGGATGACGGCAACACCGTGGTTGTTGTCGACCACGATACACGTGTGCTGGTGGAAGCCGACTATCTGGTCGAGATGGGCCCCGTTGCCGGAGCTGGCGGCGGCAATGTGATTGCCGCTGGCACGGTGGACGAGGTCGAACAATCGCAGGGCAGCCGCATCGCCCCGTTTTTGCGCGCAGAGTCCAAGCGTATGCGCCCGCAGGTGACTGACGACGAAATGTTCGATCAGGGCCACATCCGCATGGCAACCGATGCCATCCATACCGTCAAGCCGCTCGAAGTCGATATCCCGCGCGGTCGCCTTGTCGCGGTGACGGGCGTTTCGGGTTCGGGTAAGACGACGTTGGTGCTCGAGACACTCATTCCGGCGCTTAAGGCCCAGGCAGCTGGCGAGCGCCTGCCAAGCCATGTGCGCTGGGTCGACGCCGAGGGTATCGCACGCGCAAACCTGATTGACGCTACACCTATCGGCGCCAACGTGCGCTCGACGGTTGCGACCTATGCCGACATCCATGATGAGCTGCGTCGCGCCTTCGCCCGTACGCCCGAGGCCAAGGCAGCCGGCTACAAGGCGGGTGCCTTTAGCTACAACACCGGCGCCTTGCGCTGCCCCACGTGCGATGGCACGGGCTCGATATCGCTCGACGTGCAATTTTTGCCCGATGTCGAGATCATCTGCCCAGCATGTCGAGGCTCGCGTTATGCAGACACGGCTTCGCATATCCATCGCGAGGGCAAGGACGGGAGCAAGCTTACGTTGCCGCAGCTCATGGACATGAGCGTGGACGAGGCTCTCGACGCCACGGTGGGGCTCAAGAAGGTTCAGGCGCGCTTGCTGACCTTGCACGACCTGGGCTTGGGCTATCTTACACTCGGTGAGCCCACGCCGGCGCTTTCGGGCGGCGAGGCGCAGCGTTTAAAGATTGCGAGCGAGATGGGCCGCGTGCAGGACGATGCCGTATTCGTATTCGACGAGCCCACAATCGGCCTGCATCCGCTCGATGTTCAGGTGCTGCTGAACGTGTTTGACGGCCTCGTCGCCAAGGGCGCCACGGTTATCGTGATCGAGCACGATCTCGACCTTATCCGCAATGCCGATTATGTGATCGACATGGGGCCGGGCGGTGGCGATGCGGGCGGGCAAGTCGTCTGCGCCGGCACTCCGGCGGATATCGCTGCTTGCTCCAAGAGCATTACTGGCCGCTACCTATAGACAATGAGGCAAAGGGACAGTCCCTTTGTCACATGCCGGCAAAGCCTGTCAGCATCACGCTTTTCTTTTCTAGCCAATTCTAGTTAAAAGCAGTTAATTACCGTTAAAAGCTAGCATGTTGTCGACGTAGCACTTGAACAGCTTGTGTCCGAGGGCCAAAATGACCTCAGCCCATTCGCGAAATTTGCACGCCCTATAGTGAGTGGGTTCTCGCTTGAGCCGATGCCGCCAAGAGGCGGCCGATAGGGGCAATTATGGACAATCGAATCTTTGGGTATGTGCGTGTCTCTTCCGCGGACCAGAACTTGGACCGCCAGTTAGACGCACTGGGAAGGTTTCCCGTTCAACAGGGTCAGATTTACGCTGACAAGGCAAGCGGTAAGAACTTTAGACGTCCCCAGTACCAGCGTCTTCTTCGCAGGTTGCGCGAGGGTGACGTTCTCGTGATCAAAAGTATCGACCGTTTAGGTCGCGATTATCGTGAGGTCCTCGATGAATGGCGACGCATCACGGTGGATAGGCGTGCTGCCATCGTGGTGCTTGATATGCCGTTACTCGATACGCGCGAGCAACCCGATGGCATCACGGGAACGTTCATGGCGGATCTGGTCCTTCAGATCTTGAGCTACGTGGCGCAGCTGGAGCGCGAGAACATCAAGCAGCGCCAGGCGGAGGGTATCGCGTCGGCGCGCCTGCGTGGCGTGAGATTTGGGAGGCCGGCGCTCGAACGCCCGGATGGCTATAACGATGTCATCAAATCATTCGAAGGGGATGAAGTTACGAGGCGAGAGGCCGCAACGCCCCTGAACGTCAGCGCATCGACGTTCGATCGTTGGAGACGGGCGGACACGAACTGATATGACCGTTCGCCGTCTGTCCGTCCTCTTTAACTAGACATTTTGAAGAGGGGAGTTTATTGCACAGAGCCACTCCTTCCCTCGATGTTTATCCAGTTCACGCCCTGGAACCAAATAGTGCCACCGCGTTGCCAATTCGTCTGCTTTTTGACGAGGGGTTATGAGCTGTAACGTCAATCGAAGGGAAATAGTCATGAAACGAAATATTACTAAAAAGATGCCCATGATGGGTTTGCTTGTTCTGCTCACCTGTTCTCTGGGGTTCATTTCGGCCTGTTCACAGAATGATGCAAACGCTGCAAAGTCGAAATATGTCGACGATAAGGCGATGAATGTTATCGCCGCCGGGTTCGAGAGAAGGTTCGACGTCATTGAATCTAATGCAAACGATGATGATCCTCATTCAACCGAGAACATCCAGGAAGCTATTGAGGCCGAAATCAAGAACGACAAGGAACTCAAGAACGCTAGGTTTAAGGATTCCAAGATGCAACAGGACGTAATCACGTATCTGAATCTGCTTGATGACCAGCTTAAGGTGACCGAGGACTACTCGCAATCGTCTGCGGATTATTACGAAGAGTGGAATAAAGTCTACGTTAAGCGGTCTGCGCAACTCAAGAAGCTTGTTGATAATTACGGGCTGGAAGTAGGGGAAAAAATATAAGGATGATTTCAACGACTTAATTAAGAATGGAAAGTCCGTAACAGAGAAGACCTGCTATGAGGATGCCATCAACAGTTTGATTCAGGGAGCAAATTTCGAAAAATCGGATGACGGTTACGGTCTGTATACGTATACGGCGGTAGTTGAGAACACCTCTGGTATATCGTTCTCTAACGTCAGCCTGACACTTGCTCTCTATGATGCAGATGACATCAAAGCGGAGGAGACTTATGCGGACACTTCTTCGTGGGCGCCGGGTGAGAAAGTCAAGTTCGAGGCAATGTCCGATGTTGACGCTGCGCGCGTTGTCGCATCTGTCTCCAGCTACGATGTAAATAAATAAGTTCTGCACGGAAGGGGCGGGTTAATCGGCAATGAATGGTTGACCTGCCCGTTTTATGCCAAATATTGAACAACAAGTGCTGCGAACGAATGTGTATTATTTCGGATTGCAAACAACTGCCCTCGTCTAAAGACATGCTGAAAACGACAATTAAGGCATGAGGTATAACCCACGGCTGTTTCTTAAATAACAGGGATTTTGAAAGGAATAGGGGATGGATGAGATGGAGGAAGGCATGGGGGCGCTGAAAGCGAAACTCGGGAGAATCCTGACAAAGCCCAAGGTATTCTTTGCGGGCCTGGCGCTTGGCGGAGTGATTGTGGCTGTACTTTTCATTACCATCTTTAGTAACGGCAAAGCTGCGGGCGCGAAAGAAACGACCCCCAATACGCTTTCCCCGTCGGTCGTGTTTGAACGCATCGCTTCCCAGAACGAGATGGTTTCTGCATCGCAGAACTATGCGATTGTCGATAAGGTGACGGATACCAAGAGGTTCTTCGATTGGTTTGATATCCCGTTTACGGAAAACAGCTTTTGGTACCGCTATGTGGGAACCATTAAGGCGGGTGTGAATCTCGAGACGGCAGAGATACATACAAACAAGAAAAAGCTGACCATTACGATGGATGAGCCTTATGTAATCTCGAACACGCCGGATATGAATAAGTCGGGTGCTCTCGAGGAACGCAACAACATCCTCAACCCCATTGAGGTCAAAGATGTCACGGCGTTTGAAGCGCAGTGCAAGGAGCGGAGTGAAAGCGAGGCCATCAAGGATGGCAGGCTGCTCGAAGAGGCTCGAGTGAACGCCGAAGCAAATATCCGTGCGATGTTCAACTCGGCATTTGGCGATGAATATACGGTTGATTTCGACTATCGGAAATAGGAGGTCACTATGGAGGATAAAGACGATCTAGCTGTTGTCGAAAGGGAGGAGCTGTCGCGACATAAGCAGAGTTTTGATATCCGTAAGGCCGCTGCCGGGTTGGTTGATGGCGCCGGAAGCGCGATGGCGGGCGCGGTTGCAACCGTACAGAAAGTTGCCGATGGTGTAATGTGTGCTGCAACTCCGATGGTCGATGACGCCTTGGCGGCTATTGCTGATGCGGCCGATGGTGCGGCAGGTGCTGCTGCGGATATCGGTGACGCCATCAACGATTGGGCATACCAGCAGCAGCTTAATAGATACAGGCCGGTAACCAAGGAGACCTATCAGAGTCCTTCATTTTATTTGCCGAATATGATTCGAATTGTTGACGGAAATGAGCGTCGGGGCATCGACGCCTGTAGGGATGCTATTGGTTGGCTGGATACCGTTAAGGGTACGCAGATTTTCAATCTGTACCGCGAGGCAATCGGGGATAGCGAATTGTCTTTCTACCCTAAACCATCTCTTTATTCCACATATTACGTAGATGCTTTTGATCGGTCTCGCTTTGTTGATCTTGACTCTTATTTCGCAACCATGCAACAAGACAAGATGGCCGAGTTGAGACGGATTGCGTTCATGCTTGGCGCGAAGCGCTGCAAGTTGGAGGTGACGGAGTACGAGGAAACTCGGAGAGGCCACCAGGTTAAGGGAAATGCCAAAGCGGGAAAGAAGGGCTCGGCTCGAATCAACGGCTCTTTGAGCGATTTAACGAAAAATGAGAAGAAAATCCTGTTTACACAGGAATTTGAGGGAGACATGGTTCCACAGCGCCCTGAACTCCATTGGTATGCCCATGACTCTGACATTCTCTTGTTAATCGAAACGAGATGCGGTGGAGAGGATAAAAACAAGGCGAAGAGCTATCGGGTTGAATTGAAAAGCGAGACGACCATGACCATGTCCGTATCGCTTGCTATGGCTATCGATGAGGCATGCAGCAAGCTGAACATAAGGGCAAATTCGAGCCTGACAAGCCAAGCTAAGCGAGAACTTCGGCAGTCATTTGTATTTGAAGTTGAATTCTGACGTGAATTGCTAGCAGCCAAATGCGGCAAAGGGACTGTCCCTTTGCCGCATTTGATGTCAAAACCATTTTGTCAAGGACTAGAGAGTTTGAAAGTCTACCATTTCTGCCCCGTCCCCTAATGGCAGGTTTTTACATGCCGGCAAAGCCTGTCTGGCGCAGGGCTTCGTAGAGGACGATGGCGGCGCTGTTGGAGAGGTTGAGTGCGCTGATGCGGTAGTCGTCCGGATTGACGAAGTTGCCGCAGATATCCTGCCGAAGGATGGCCTCATGGCCGTTCTCGGTATGTCCGAGCGATTCCTCGTGGGCTTCCCAGGCCTCGGCGTTATCGAGTGAGTCACAATCGCGCAGCATGGGGATGCGCTCGCAGCGCTCGGGCGCTGCGGCGAGCAGCCCTTCGGGAATCCCCGAGCTTTCGCTGCCAAAGACCAAATAGTCGCCGTCACGGTAAGTGCTTTGCGCATAGGTTCGGCGTGCCTTTTTGGTCAGCAGATGCAAGCGGTCGTCGGCGGGGGAAAGGTCATTGCGCGCAAGGAAACCCTCCCAGCTGGCATAGGTCGTCACGTCCAAGTTTTGCCAGTAGCCCAGGCCGGCGCGACGCACCGTTTTGTCGTCGAGCGAAAAGCCCAGTGGCTCCACCAGATGCAGGCGGGCGCCGGTGACCACGCAGGTACGGCCGATATTACCCGTATTGGCCGGAATCTCGGGCGCATACAGCACGATATTGAACATGAATCTCCTTGGCATAGAACGAAAAACCACCACGAAGGGGCAGTGAACTGCCTCCCATTTCTTGGACATCGGGAAATGGGAGGTTTTCCATGAGTATAGACCTCAGGGTGAAGCACGACCTGGAGTCCAGGAGGCGGGCCGTCGAGCTCTT
>NZ_JBQKEF010000033.1:0-7695 GCF_052121455.1 Collinsella sp. LCP19S3_D3
CGAGTCCTACCGCGTCCGCCATGCCCTCATGCAGGAGGGCTAGCCGCTCAAAAAGCGTGCGCGCTTCCGATGCTCAGGCTGCTCAATTTCCGATGCTCTTTTTGCTCAAATCCTCTTGACGAAACACACCGGCGCCTCGGGCCTCACCGCCGTCCAGGTCGCCCTCGTCGCGAAGGGCGTGTTACGGTCAATGGGAAATCGGTCAATTGGTTGTATTTACATTAGCCCTAACACGGCACCTCGGCGTTCACCGTCGAGGGCTACCTGCCCGGCTCCCTCGCGATCTCCCTGCTCGAGGCCCTGCGCTCCAGCATCCCCTGGACCGTGTTCCGCTCGTGCCCGATGGGCCTGCCGTGGGCGGGCGTCTCGTGCGAGGTTGACTGGTCGGGCCCGACGATCGGCAAGGATGTCAGCTTTGTTTCACTTTACACAGTATGCGTCAAGCTGATGCTCATTAAATACCCATTGAAATTATAGCCCCCATTGTTCGGATGCTCTCTTCTGAATCTCGGATACGAACGACGCGCTTTTTGCAGTTTGGGCGTTTCCTCCAAAGTCGAGATATGCCGACCTTGCTAATTCGATGACAGGTCGGAGGTCTTCAGATGAAGGCGGTTCCAGTAATTCGAGCTCGGATTTGGTTAGGTCCAATGAATCAGACTGTTTTGCACAATAAAGATAGATCACGTGGAAGAGGAGGTCATTCTGCTCTCCTCGTGTTAACTCAAACTTCTTTATGAGCTGTTTAATCTGATTGCCGGTTTTCGCTAATTGGTAATATGCCTTGAGGGAGATATTCTCATTAAAAATCTTACTGTATTTGTTCTCGTCTCCCAAGATTTTGGCGGGTCTAGCCCGAGCATAATCAGGCTGTTTAAGCAATGTTGCAATCAAACATTGTCCCAAAAATGAAATCGAGACAATGTCCTTTGACGAAATGCCGTTGTTCTTTCCCGAACTTTTTCTTCTGTCGTAGTGGAGACCGTGGTTTTTGAAATACCTCTCTATCTGAAGATGAGTGGTTTCGAGCGAATGGAGAAAAGCAGGAGGTATAGACGTCTGATAGTTTGTTGCCTGAATAATTTTCGCTTTAGCTTCGTAATTGCTAGTAGCGATGCACTTTATTAGCACTTTCCTATCGTCGTCATTTTCCCCCAATGATTGGCAATGCCGAGCAATTTCGTTTGAGGTTTGGAGTCCGTTAACGATTCTTGGGTTAGTTAATGAGACGGAATGATCCATATCTCGAGCCATCGAGTCGGCTATGATAGTGATTCCGTTATTGAGCCACCAAAAATCAATAGCTGATTTATTGTCGAGCGTCTCTCGAATCGCTTGATTCACATGTACGTTGCCTTGGTAATCACGTATGTTCGCCTCAAACAATATCTTTTTCAGGTGACCGCTATCATCGGTAATGAAATCACAGTACTCCTTAAGCGATACCGTGAGGATTGCGCTTGAGCTATCGGGGCAAAGCGGCTCTTTTGTCCCTTTCAGGGTCATGGTCTCATCGGGCACTTCCTCAATGAGTTCGAAAAAATCAGGAGCAGTAATAAAATCAACATCTACCACTGTGTTTTTAGATGGAATGATGCGTTCGACAAGTTCCTTAAGTTCTCCAGCTTGTTTCTCTAGGTTGTTGTGAATTTGAGTGGCCAATGAAACTGCCCAAAAATGAATATAGACCTGCAGGCGTTTTTTTATCGTTTGTTTAAGGATTGCTCGAATTAAACTAAAGAGATCGATAACGTCTTCGCGATATCTTTCCCGATCAGGGTCTTCTGATTCTGTCAGGTTTGCAAACGAATCTTTCCAGTTTTGGATAATTACTTCTGAAAAGCTGGTTTGATTTTTCGCCTGAATAAAGTGAATGTCCACCCTGCTTTTATTGTCCAACTCGAGCGAATCGGAATCCTCTCCATTGACCAGGATATCATTTACGAATACAAAGATGCCGTCATAGCCGCCATCGCCTCCGCCGTCAGTCAACCCTCTGGCGATATCGTCATCATCAAGCAGATACTGGGTCAAAACTTGTTGAGCAGCGACGTGTTCGAAAGCTTCACTGGGACTCATTCCATCGTCTATGCGATGCCGCTCACTTTCGATGAAATCTATAATAGAAGATTGCGTGATGTTGAGGCTTTTGTTCATTTTTGCTCCTTCATCATTTGCGGAAACTTGCTCTTACGCTTTTGGAATAAGTTTTTCATTGTTGCTTTCGAGGCGGCCTGCTGATTGTGCATCGCTCATGGTGTCACCATCGGTGTAGTCGAACGTCGCAAGCCAATGGGTCAGCTCATCGCGCCTTTCCGTCGTCGGCTTGTCCTTCAGCTCCTCCAGCTTGTCAGTCAGGCGGACGAAAGCCCACTCCACCATGTTTCCCTGGGTTCGCAGCCTGGGACCTGTTTCTCCATTCTTCTCGGGCGTCAGGTTGGCCGCTCCTGCTATGGCGAACAGGTAGTGCATCGCCTGGTTGGGGCTTCCGAAATAATGCCGCGACAAGGGTGTTAGGGTGACGCCCAGCGCCTCGCAGAGGGCTTCCATCTGCTTTGCGCGTGGTATGCGCTTTCCTTGCTCGTAGCTTCGCAGGGTGAACAGGCTCAGCCCCGCCTTCTCGGCGATCTCCTCCTGGTTGAGGCCGCGGATACGGCGCATGTCCTTGAGGGCGGCGGCGAAGCTTTCGCTCATCCAACGCTGCCCCGATTCGGGCTTATTAGAATCGTAGTCGGGGTAGGCGGCGGGGTAGTCCCGCTTGCTGAAATGGTCGTGGAACTCGTCCTTCCACAGCTCGTAGTCGCCCCGGAACGCCCCCTCGTTTTTACACATCGCCTCGTACGCCTTCGCCCATCTTCCTATGCCTTGGATGAAGAAGTCCCTCGTAGGGGCGATATAGGCGAAATCGTCGTTGTAGCCGAACTCGAAACCGTAGATGTCGGCCAGCTCCACGGTCATGAGGAAGAGTTCGTTGTGGTCGGCAGCGGGGTCGAACGGGATCAGGGCCTCCGGCATGACCTCCAGCGCCGCCGCCAGGCTCCGGACGTGCTCGGGCTTCGGCATGCGCCTTGCGAGCTCGTAGTTGCGCACGGTGGACTCGTCGATGCCCGCCACCTGCGCGACCTCTCTTTGGGTGAGTCCCCGCAGCGACCTCAGCTGCCTCAGCTTCTCGGCGAGGCGATATTCCTCGCGCCCCCTCGGGAGGAGCGAGTTTCTCATCTCCATCGAATCCCCGCTTCGGATGTCCGATAAAACGCCGGAATGGCGCGAACCTGCTAATTTATTTTTAGTTTACATCAACAGTGCGTTAGCGTCTTGCTATACAGTGCGTAAATGTAGTGCGTATATGTACTACTAAAACAGTGCGTAAATGTACTACTTGACGGGAGGAAGTGAACGGCGGTGAAGATGATAAACGCGAACGAGATCGCCGACCTGATGGGGGCTCTAAGGCGACGGCCTACAAAATCATCAGGCGGCTCGATGTCGAGCTCAAGGAGAGCGGATGCAGGACGATTCAGGGCAGGGGGAGCCAAGAGCGTTTCGAGAGGGCGTACTTCGGTATGCCCGATCAAGCCGAGAAGGGAGGCGAGTGTTCCCCAGCAGGAAGTCGCCCATCACCCTGGTGAGCGCCGCCTTCTCGGAGATGGACGAGGACTGGGCCTCTCGCCGGTGGTTCAGTGATGAGTCCATGGGAAGGGTCGTCGAGGGTGCGAAGGTGAACGTGCCCGCGCCCGCCTACGGGGGCTCCGCTGCCTTCGCCGAGACCGACCCGAACTGGTGCGCGCCGGGTACGACCGCGCTGTCGAGTTACTGGCGGCTGAGGACCGCGACGCAGCCGACCCGTTCGAGGAAGCGGCACCCTTCGCGTTCACGTACCTGGGCTTCCCCATGAGCACCGCAACTGGATGCGCACCAACAACGTCCAGGAGCGCGCCAGCGCCGAGATCAAGCGGCGCTCCAAGGTGGTGCCGGTCTTCCCGTCCGTCGAGTCGCTGGTCAGGCTCGTCGGGGCTGTCTGCCTCGACCAGAGCGACGCGTTGCCGTACGCGCAGAACCTCATGGACGTCCGCAGTCTGCGGAAGGGCTACGAGTCGCCCGGGCTGCCGGCGGCGGGGGAAGGGGCCGTCGGACGTGCCCCGACGCTCGTGGGGGTTGCCTTCATGGACAAGCTTGGTAAGGTCGCGTAGGATATCGGTCGACGACGGCCCTGGAGGGGCTTACGCCACTATTCGTGACACAACTTGCCCTCCATGTGTAATTGGCTAAATTGTTAGTATGCAGGACACGTTAGCGACTTATAAAAGTTGCACGGTGATGGGGGAGAGTTTGGGACGATCAAAAGGGCGCAATTCAAAGGTTGAGCTTCTGCGCATCATCTCGATGTGGTTCATAGTGGCTCATCATTTCGTGATTCATAATGCTGAGCCCATTTCTGTTTTTCCGGGAACACTTACGCGCATGGTGCTGCACGGCGTGCTGTATCCCTCGGGGCGTATTGCCGTTGCCGTGTTTTTTATCATCACGGTGTGGTATCTGGCCGACGCGCAACTGACACTTAAGGGTCAGCTGCGAAGGGCTTGGACCCTGCTGGGACAAATGCTCTTTTACAGTGTGCCGCTCGTCCTGTTCTTCGGTGTGTTTAAGGCGGGGGATGGTCTGCAAGCTGAAGAGCTGATGGCTGCCGTCTTTGCCCCGCTCGCCTCGCTGTGGTGGTTTCCTACGGTGTATATTCTGCTGATTCTTGTGGCGCCCTATCTGTTCGACGGGTTGCGTGCCCTGACGAGCCGGCGGCTGGGCGAGCTCTGCATGCTGCTGATCGTGCTATATGGCGTCTTGCCCGTTGTGCCGTATTCGACAATTGGCGGCTTTGTTTCCTCCCTGACGGGTCAGACGGTCGTGATCGCGTGCGTGACGTGTTGGTTTAAGTATCATTATCGCGGCGGGGCGGATGCGAGGGTTTTGGCGCTGCCCGTTCTTTCGTACGTTGCTGTGTACGTTTGCTACTTTGTGGCTCAAAAGGACGTGCTCCTTTTGAGCGCTTTCGCTTCCAGCGTGTACGGATCGGTGGTGACTAATCCTGCAAGCCTCTTGTCGCTTGCGATCGCACTTCCGGTGTGCTTGTTTGTCTTTAACGCTCAACCTGCGCATTGGCCTGCTGTCAATTACTTGGCCACGTTGTCGTTTGGCGTATACCTTGCTACGGACAGCGGTTATATGCAGGAATTACTTTGGAAGAACGTGCTTGTGTTTTCTCACTGCCACACGGCGTGGGGGCTGCTGTCGGTTGTGCTCGTGGTGACCGGCGTGTATGTTGCCGCGTCCTGCGTCGAGGCAGTTCGACAGGTTCTGTATCGGGTGATGTTCAAGCATCCGGGTAGGGCGTTTGATGTTTTGTGTGACAAGATTGCAGGGGTTTCTTTGCTAAGGTAGGCCATTGTTGGGCCAAGTCCTGTGCGGTGTGTAAATTCGTAATCGCGATTCCCCTACGCTGTCTTCCTCAGCTTCGCCTGCTGCCCGGCGATTCTCACCAGCTTCGGCACGGAGTCTCTCCGTCTCTGAGAACTCCGTTCTTATCGAGGAAGTGAATGAAGAACGCCGCTGCAGAGCGCTTGTTGCCATCCAAGAACGGATGCTCCTTCACTGCGATATAGGCAAGGACTCTGTTGGCAGAAAACACTGTCTAACATTTCTGCCGCGTTCCCCAGTAGGTCAAGTAATTCAATTACAATTATTCGAGTTCAAATTTGTTTGGTTAAAGTTTACTTTTTAGATTTAAGTTAATTTGTTGGGAGTGCATATATGAAAAAAGTTCGTTGCGCAGTCGCTAATTTGGTTACCGCTGTTCTGGTTTCCTCTTCATTCCTTGCTCCCGTTTCGTCGGCCTATGCAGTTGAGTTTTCCTCGCTTTCAAATAATGAAGCCGAGACCTCTAGCTCCTCTTCATTTTCGGATTTCGTTTCCGAGGATACTGAGAAGACCGCCGAAGCCGACCCTTGTGAGGTTACTGAGAAGACCGCCGAAGCCGACTCTTGTAATTCGGAAGTCGAATCGGCCGCTCAGCCGGCTCAATCTTACGATTCCTCCTCTGTCGATGCCTCTTTTCAATACTTGTACATTGCGCAGCCCTCTCTTTCGTTGGGTGCTATGCAAGAGGCGGCGTTCGCAACTGCATCTGACTCCGATGTTTTGACCTCTGCGTCCCTATCATTCGTCAGCGATTCTGGCGAACAGCGCTCCATTGAAGCTTCGGCCTTCGCTGGGAATGCTGCGGGCTTTACATTCGGACAAGATTTGTTGGTAGCGCGGTATTTTTTAACCGGTATTACGTATCAGGTGAAGGATTCGAACGCAATCTATTCAGTGGATCTCTCGTCTGAGGATTACAGCTTTAACGTAGTCAATTCGTCTACTTCTTCTGATTACATTGACAATTCCGATGATTTGTCAGTCTACTATGCCGATGAGAACGGCAATCCTGTCGAGGCTTTCTCTATTGAAGAGGCACTTTCCGGTTCTGAAGGTGATAGTGGCATTGCAGCTTATAGCGCCGATTCCCGTTCAGCTCGTAAAAATGTTCGTGTGATCGCACTTGATGCCGGTCACGGTGGATCCGATCCTGGCGCTCAGGGCAACGGGAAGAGCGAAGCCGACCTTACTTGGAAGATTGTTAGCGCGTGTAAGACCAAGCTTGAGAACTACGGATTTAAGGTAATTCTCGCTCGTGAGCAGTCGGGCAGCTACGGTAGCAGCGACTTCCTTTACCGCGTTCAGCGTTGCGTCAATCAGGGCGCCCAGGCCTATATCAGTTTCCATATCAATTCAGGTTCGTCCGCAGCCCATGGTGCCGAGGTGTATTCGCCTACCGTGAACGGGGCTGACTATACCCAGGTTTCGTACGAACTGGCCCAGAAGGTTCAGAACAATCTTGTTGCTCTCGGACTTACAAACCGTGGTGTCTTTCAGATGCAGGTGGGCGACGAATTCGCTGTTATTCGTTGTGCTCGTGAAGCTGGAATCCCCGGTATTTTGATCGAACACGGATTTATTTCCAATTGGGGCGATGCGAACAAGTACTTTAGTGATGCCGGGTGCAAGCGTCTTGGAGAAGCTGATGCAGACGCCATCATCGCGCAGTTCCCCAAATCATCTTGGCTTGATTATTCGTCTGTTTTCGATGCCGACTACTATCTTAATAAGTATCCAGATGTTAATGAATGGGCAAACGGAAGCAAAGATAGGGCCCTGGATCACTTCGTCAACTACGGCATGTCGGAGGGCCGCCGCGGCTCCGAGGCGTTCGACGTGCAGAGCTACTACAATGAGTACCCCGATCTCCGCGCCGCCTTTGGCACCGACCTCGCCAGCTACTACTCGCACTACCTTATGTACGGCAAGAAGGAGGGGCGCCACGCTACCGGCTGCTCGAAGCTCAAGGGCGCCGCAACCAAGGCGGGCGGCGTGGACTACGCTCCCGTCTACGACCCCGAGTACTACCTCTCCCGCAACGGAGACGTCGAGAAGGCCTTCACCAAGTCGACCTACGGCGGCGTGACTATGGTCGACGACTCGGCCGTCCTGCGGCACTTCGTCAACTACGGCATGTCGGAGGGCCGCCGCGGCTCCGAGGCGTTCGACGTGCAGAGCTACTACAATGAGTACCCCGATCTCCGCGCCGCCTTTGGCACCGACCTC
>NZ_JBQKEF010000034.1:0-7207 GCF_052121455.1 Collinsella sp. LCP19S3_D3
AGATTGAAGGGCCTGACGCCGGAGGAGTTCCGGAACCGGGCCCTTGCGGCGTAGTCGCTATTTATTCAGTCCAAGTTTCGGGGCGCAGTTCACTGTCCCCTTTGTGGTGGTTCTGGACTAGAAGGTTACTCGCTGTAGCGGGTGGCTATGGCAGCTCGCACCATTCCGGTGCTCATGAGGTAGGTCACCAGGAAGTAGCCACCGTACGCTGCCAGGAAGATCGCGCAAGTGAGGCCCACGGTGCCGCCGATGCTCATATTTCCGAATATACTCACCAGCTCGATGATCACCTTAAGTGCCACAAAGGAGTGCGCCAGGCCCACTGCCAGCGGGAACAGGAAGAATACCGCTTGCTGCGCCATCACCGAATGGCGAATCTGGCGGTCGTCGCAGCCGATCTGTGCCAGCACACGATAGCTGCGGCTGCCGTCGGCAACGTTGGAGAGTTGCTGGATCGACAGAATCGCCGCGCACGCAACGACCAGTACAAAGCCAATGTAGATGGCTAGGTAGCTAATAAGACCGTTCATTTGCGCTGCTTGCGTGTACATCTCGGAGCGTGTGATGAAGATTCCCCACGATCCCGGCTCCTTGCCGTCAACGAGCAGATTGTCGAGCACAGTGTATTCAATGCTCTCGTCTGCCTCGGTCTTATCCATCCCCTGTTTGTAGTTAACGAGCAGGCTACTGGAATACGGCTGCAGATTAAGTTGGGACAACAGCTCGTCGGCAACGACGACGGTACCCGGATTACTGCCCATCGCCGAGTTGGCGATGGCCGCCGTGTCCTCGTCCGACTTATCGGTTGCGGGCTTGAGCGTATGCCCGCCCAAGGTAAGGGCATGGCCGCCGGCCATATACTTGGTGTACAGGTCGATCAGCTCACCGCCCATATCACACGTAAGCAAGTACTGGTCGCGGCCAATGCTCACCGGCTCCTCGCCCATCATCTGACGCAGCTTGTTGTACTGGCTCGCCGGCGTCACAAACAGACCTATCACATCGGGCTTGCTACCCCCGAACGCCTTGGGAAGCTTTTCGCCCATGGTCTTGCACATCTCACCCGCAGACACCGAAGGACTCGAACCGGCAAGCGGGTAACTTAGATACGAATCGATCTGCACATGCTCACTGGCGACATCGGCAATATTGACCTTCTTGCCGGTCTCGTCGTTGTTGTCCGCCGACTTGCCCTTACGATCGCCGTGCCATGGATCGCCGTGCCATGCGGAGTACAAATCGACCGTTGTATCGGCCAGCACCATGCGATCGGCTTCAGACGGATTGACGTACTCTTTGTAGTAGTCGAGCGTATCGGGCGTGTAATAGACATACGTCTGCGACATATCGGCCGGCGTATAGCGCTCCAGATTCTCGTTCATCACATTGGCAATCGACATACCGCACGTCACCGAGGTGATGGCCAAAAACAGAAGCATCGCGATGACGCCCATCGAAAAGCACACCGTGTTGACCTTGGCCGCAAGCTGGCGCACGATAAACATGTTGAGGCCGCGCCAATACACGCCGCGCAGGCTCTGCAGCAGCTTGATAAGCATGCCCGAGAGTCCCCAAAACAGGGCAAAGGTACCCACGGTAACCATAGCGGTCGTAATGCCAAACTGGTTCATGGCCTCTTGCAGCTTGCTGTCCGTCGCGGTTAGCGGGAACCCATCACGTAGCAGACGGTAATAGGCCACGCCCACAAGCACCACGCCCACAGCAAAGATGGCAATCGCGATCCAGGGGTTGCGTGTCTTGATGCTCTCATTGCGACGCTCGGCACCCATAAGCTCGATGAGTTTGGTACGACGCACGGCGCGAAGGTTCAGCAGCAGCGTGAGCACAAACATTACGAGCATGCAGGCAAGGGTCAGGTTGAACGCATGCACCGAGAAAAAGAAGTGGAAATTGGCGATCTGTGTCTTAAAGAGCGAGGCCGTAAAGAACGTCATGAGCTGGGAGAGTCCCACACCCAGCACAATGCCGGCGACAAAGGCCACAACCGATACTATCACCGTCTCGAGCGCCATGATCGTGGCGACGCGCCCGCGCCCCATACCGAGCACCTGGTACAGGCCAAACTCCTTCTTGCGCCGTTTCATGATGAAGTTATTGGCATACACCATCAAAAAGGCCATGACACCGGCCAAAAAGTACGTCAGGTAGCCGAGCATGCTGCCCATAACCTGCGCCAAGCCCTCTTCATCGATTCCGGCGATGTCGACCTGCATCGAGATGGTGTTAAAGGCATAGAAGACCGTGACGCCCAGGGTGAGCGTCAAAAGGTAGACGAGGTAGTCGCGGCCGGCGCGGCGGACGTTGCCCCAAGCGAGTTTACAGAGCATCGGAGCCCTCACCGCCCATCATGGCAACGACCTCCATAATGCGGTCGAAGAACTCGCGGCGGTCGGTGTCTCCGCGGCGCAGCTCGGTGAAGATCTTGCCGTCGCGAATAAACAGCACACGGCTCGTGTAGCTGGCGGCAAAGCTGTCGTGCGTGACCATGAGCACGGTGGCGCGCAGGCGGCGGTTAAGGGCCTCCAGGCTCTCGAGCAGCAGGCGAGCGCTCTTGGAATCGAGGGCGCCGGTGGGCTCGTCGGCCATGATCATGGTGGGGTCGGTGACGAGCGCGCGAGCCGCGGCAACGCGCTGCTGCTGACCGCCGGACATCTGGTAGGGATACTTGTCGAGCACCTGACTGATGGACAGGCGCGCTGCCACATCCTGCACGCGGGTCGAGATCTCTGCCGAGTTTGTGCGGGCGATGGTGAGCGGCAGGGCGATGTTCTCGCGTGCCGTGAGCGTATCGAGCAGGTTGGAGTCCTGGAAGATAAAGCCAAGCTCCTCGCGGCGGAACTGCGAAAGCTTAGCCTGCTTCATGCGCGTCACGTCCTGGCCGTTGATGCGGATCGTGCCACTTGTGGCACTATCGATGGTCGACACGCAGTTGAGCAACGTCGACTTGCCCGAGCCCGAAGCGCCCATGATGCCAACGAATTCGCCGCGGTTGACGGTAAAGCTGACGTCGTTGAGCGCGCGGGTCACGTTGCCCAGCGCTCCGTATACCTTTTCGAGATGCACGACTTCCAGTACCGGGGTCGCCATGTGCGTGGTTTGCATACCGAGTCCTTTCTTGCGATTAGTCTACGGCATCTATAGTCGCAAGAAGCCGAGTCGGCTACCATCGATATGGCTTACGCTTGCCTTACCGTTGCGTAAGGTAGGGGTAGTCTTTTTGGGACGGGGCTTTTTTAGCTACCCTATCCGTAGCCTTCGAAGCATGAGGCCGCATTTGACATAGGGCAGCTAAAAAAGCCCCGTCCTAAAAAGACTACCCAAATGAGCTGCCTTGTCATGTGTTGATGCTGAGAGAGGACTCCTGTTGAAGACTGTTCATGTTGCCGCTGGGATCATTCGCAAGGAAGGATCTGACGAGCTGCTTGCCGTGCAGCGCGGCTATGGCGACATGCGGGGACTTTGGGAGTTTCCCGGCGGCAAGCTCATGCGCGGCGAGACGCCCGAGGACGCCGTACGCCGCGAGCTCATGGAAGAGCTGCGGGTAAAAGTCACCAACCTGCGCGATTTTTACACCGTTGAGTATGACTACCCCGATTATCATCTCTCAATGGAGTGTTACTACTGCTCGCTGGCTAAAGAATCCGATGAGCCCCAGAAGCACGACCGCCAGCTCGATATCCGCTGGATTCCGCGTACCTCGCTTGCTACGGTGGAATGGATGCCCGCCGACAAAGGGCTTATCGATGCTCTGATTGAGCTGAAGGAAGACCGGCTTGAGGTTAACGGCGCCGCCGATGACGCCACGCCCAACACGGCCGACAAACCCGCCACCAAGCCCAAGCGCGCACCTAAGCGCCGCAGCAAAAAGCGTCCCAAGCCCGGTCTGCTCGACGGCATCGATACCTCGGACCTCTCCGCTGACGAGCGCGAACTGGTGCGCCGTCGCGCCGCTATAAAAAAGTCCATGAAGGGCAACAAGCGCGCCAACACCAAACCCGAGCTGCTCGTTCGCCAGCGCCTGCGGGCAGCGGGCCTTACGGGATACCGTCTGGAATGGAAGGTACCCGGCAAGCCCGACATCGCCTTTCCCGGGCGCAAGATCGCCATTTTCGTCAACGGCTGCTTTTGGCATCGCTGCCCTAAGTGCAATCCGAGCCAGCCCAAGCGCAATGTTGAGTTTTGGGAGGCAAAGTTTCGCCGCAACGTCGAGCGCGACCGAGCCGCCATCGACGCGCTTACCCAAATGGGCTGGACGCCCATCACCGTCTGGGAATGTGAACTAAAGAAAGACCGCATCGACGCCACCATGGAAAAGGTCATCGAACAGGTACGCGCCGCCGCACCGCAGCGCTAACAGCGATCAGTCACACGCTCCGCACGTCCGCGCCACATCCGAGCCGCAAACCTTAGAAAGCCCTTAAGCTCAAAACCTTTCAAGAGTGTTATTCGATACCTTTGACCTGCGGTTTCATTGTTATATCAAACCTGATTAAGCCTTTCTTTAGCGCTTCTTTGCAGCAGCCGCGGCATAATACTGCCAACGCACGGGACCTAGCAGCACACCCCGTGCGCAACCTTTTGGTGGACATCGAGGAGGCCGCATAAGCATGCATTCTTCCAATGACGCAGCACAGCAGCCATCCCTAAAACATGCAGACTTTTTCTCCTTCCCCCCGACACAGAGAAACTGCCTCCTCGACTCCCCCACCACAAAAGCCAAACGCTCAACCGATCAGAATCTCAACTTGCGAATATCCTTCGATAAGCTCCAAGCATCCCTAAACAAGTCATTCCCCAACCAAGCCCGGGCATACTAACCCCCACCAACAAAGCGCCCCTCGCGCCCCACCCCTTCAGCCCCAACGCCACAAGGGCGATCGAGCAGGGCCGTCCGTAAACGGAAAAGGGCCTATCTCTCAGAACATTCCGCAGGACGGAGGAAGCCCCGCAGCGCGTAGCGCGCAGCGGGGCTTCCGACATGTCCGAGGACGTTCTGAGAGATAGGCCCTTTTCCGTTTCCAGACGGCCCGGTGGGATCAGAGTACCCTTGCTGTTACTCTGCTTTACCCACAGAGTTGAGGTTGGTCATGCGGATCTTAACCAGCTCGGTGATCTCACGCATGCCCTCCTTGGCCGGCTTCTTGGGATCGAAGCAGGCGGGGTTCTCGGCCATGTAGGCCATGAAGCCCTTGGTGTAGGCCTGACGCAGCTCGGTAGCGTAGTTAACCTTGCAGATGCCGTTCTTCACAGCCTCGGCAACCTGCTCATCGGGCACACCGGAAGTGCCGTGCAGAACCAGCGGCACGTCGACGGCGTCGCGGATGGCCTTGACCACGGACTGCTCGATGTGCGGATCGCTCGTGTACACGCCGTGGCTGGTGCCAACGCCAATGGCCAGCGAGGTGCAGCCGGTGCGCTCGACGAACTCCTTGGCCTCGGCAGGATCGGTGTAGGGGCTCTCGCCCTCAACCGCGGGACCGTCGTCCTCCTTGCCGCCAACCTTGCCGAGCTCGGCCTCGACGGGCACGCCCATGGCGCGGCCAGCGTCGGCGACGGACTTGGTCAGGGCAATGTTGTCCTCAAAGGACTCGTGCGAGCCGTCGATCATGACGGAGGTGTAGCCCGTGCGGAAAGCCTGCATGCAGCGGTCATAGCCATCGCCGTGATCGAGGTGCAGAGCGACGGGCACGGAAGCGCGCTCGGCAGCGGCCTTCACCATGCCGTAGAAGTAGTCCAGACCAGCGGTCTTGATGGTGCCCGGGGTGGTCTGCATGATGACGGGGGACTTGGTCTCCTCGGCAGCGGCCAGAACGGCCATAACAAACTCGAGGTTCTCGACGTTGAACGCGCCGACGGCGTAGTGGCCGGCCTGAGCGTCCTTGAGCATCTTTTCGGTGGTAACAAGTGCCATGAGCGTTTGCTCCTCTCCCTCGCCCGCATCTGGAAATCGGGCGTAGTTGTTCACAAGGCGTTTTACCTTGCGTTTTACTGCGCTCATTGTATGAAATTCAGCGGCTTTGCACGTGCGAGATATTGAGTCCATGCAGGCCAATACAGTCGTTTTTGAAAAGTAAACGGAAGGAATCGGAACCGAGTGGGCGTGTTCGATATTGAATTTTGAGCGTTTAGCGTCTTTCTTTTATAGAAAAGATAAGTAATCGAAAGGTGTTTTCTTACTCAAAAAGAAAATGAACGAAAATAGAGTCGACACAATTCCTGCAAATTTAGCCGAGAATGGAGCAAACATGGCCCAAGCTACCAACCGTGCTTTTGCTGACGAGCGCCGTACCGCCATTATGGAAATACTCGAGCATAACGCCTCGGTGCAGGTAGCAGAAATCGCCCAGACCTTTGGCGTGTCCTCCGTCACCGCCCGCGCCGACCTGGACGCGCTCGCCGAAGCAGGCAAGCTGCGTCGCACACATGGTGGTGCCGTATCGCTCCACAAACGCCTGACCGTCTCCACGCAAGATCGCCGCATCAATGTCAACGTCGCCGCCAAGCAGGCCATCGCGCAAAGCGCCATCGAGCTCGTTAATGACGGCGACACGCTGCTCGTCGACTCGGGCACCACGGCGCTCGAATTCGTCCGGCTCCTCGATCAGCGCGACGGCATCACCGTTATCACGGCCGACATTACCATCGCCGATTATATTGACGAGAGCATGCCCTCGGTCGATGTCGTCATGCTGGGCGGGGCACTGCGCAAAGGTCATCGCTATCTGTACGGCCCACTTACCATGCAGGCGCTCCAAATGGTCCACGCCGACCTTGCCGTCATGTGTCCTGGCGCTTTTGTTCCCGGCTGCGGCTTTACGACCGACTTTCCGCAGATGGCCGAGACCAAAGCGGCTATGGTCGGTGCCACCCGTCAAAGCGTCGCCCTCATGGACGCCAGTAAGGTCAACGGACGCGGCATGTACCGTTTTGCCGAGCTTGCCGACGTCGACATCATCGTGATGGACAGCGACCCCGACGCCGCCGTCGCCGCCTCAATCGCCAAGGCCACCGATAGCGCACGTCCAGCCCTCATCATCGCCGGCGCTTAAACAAAAACCACCACAAAGGGCCTTGTTGAACTGCGCCCCGAAACTTGGACTGAATAAATAGCGACTACGCCGCAAGGGCCCGGTTCCGGAACTCCTCCGGCGTCAGGCCCTTCAATCTTACCTGCCTGCGCCGCGTG
>NZ_JBQKEF010000035.1:0-6402 GCF_052121455.1 Collinsella sp. LCP19S3_D3
GCGTTTTCTTGACGCTCGTTCCTTCGCAGGTTCAAGTCCCTGCGATGGGCCCATAACAAAAAAGCTCCCATTGCTGGGAGCTCTTTCAATCAATGGTGCGGGCGAAAGGACTTGAACCTTCATGGGGTTGCCCCCATACGGACCTGAACCGTACGCGTCTGCCAATTCCGCCACGCCCGCGTGCAGGAATTAGAATAACGGAGCGCCACCGTGAACGCAAGAACTATTTTTGAAAAAGTTTGCAGGCATTGTCCCACGCAGCTTGCGCAATTGCCTCTGCTTTCTCTCCAGTACGATCGACACGGTCGTTGACCAGCGCGTTTGCTGTGATGGAAATCATTGCCGGCTCACACTCAAGACCGCGAATGGGCTCCGGAGCCATATACGGGCAATCCGTCTCGAACAAAATTCGATCGAGCGGGGTCGCCGCGAATGCCTCGCGCACATCATTGTTGCGCTTAAAGGTGGCCGCGCCGCCATAGGCGATATAGCAGCCCAAATCCACAAAGCGCTCCATCGTAGCGCGGTCCTCGCCAAAGCAGTGCAGCACGCAACCGGCCTGAGGCACGCCGACCTCGCGCAACACGTTGTACGCATCCACATGCGAGGAGCGCTCCTCGTCCGTGTCCTCATGACGCAGATGCAGCTCTACCGGCACATTGCGGCGTACGGCAACCTCGAGTTGGCGCGCCATACAGTCGATCTGCACGCTGTGGGGCGCCGGCGCGATGTCGTCGTCGTAATCCATGTGGTAGTCCAGACCGATCTCGCCGATACCGACGCATAAAGGATCATCAAGCGCAGCAACGACCTGTGCATGAATGTCATCGGTATAGTCCGGCGCACCATAGGGGTGCACACCGGCGAGATACTTTATCTGCGGAATATCCCGCATCGGCAAAATCTCGCGCACCAGCCAGTCGCTATAGTCCGTCACGCTGCGTTTGTCGGCAATGGGATCAAAGATCGTCACCAACAGGTCGACGCCTGCAGCCTTGGCGCGCACAAGCGTCTCGGGTACTTCCTTGCCCCAAAACGAGAGCAAGTGCGCATGCGTATCGGCAAGCGGCGCCAAGGGCACGGGGCAAGCAACCGTCTTCTTTTTCTTGGTAAACGTCACGCGCTCGTCATTAGGCATCATGGATTAGCTCCTGAGCTAGACGGACAAAATCGGCAACGCCAAGTGTCTCGGCGCGCGTGGTGGGTGCGATGCCGCAAGCCTCAAAGGCGGCATCGAGCACGTCCTTGGCAAAGCCGTTGGCGCTCATGGAATTGCGGATGGTCTTGCGACGCTGAGCAAACGCAGCGTCAATCACGCGGGCCACAAACTCGCGATCAAGCCCCTCGGGTGCTACGCCGTCAACACGGTCGATGCGCACGACGGCCGAATCCACATGCGGCGCCGGCATAAAGCAGCGCGGCGGCACCTCAAAGCGACCCGTCACCTGCGCATACAGGCCGAGCTTTGCCGTATAGCCGCCGTAGGTCTTGTTGCCAGGCGTTGCGGCAATGCGATCGGCAACCTCCTTTTGAACCATGACGACGGCGCGCTTGAGCGCGGGCATCGTCTGGAAGAACTGCAGAATGATCGTCGCTGCCACGTTATAGGGCAAGTTCGCGACAAATACCGTCGGCTCACCGCCCGCGGCCTGCTCAATCTGCTCCGGGCACACCTTGAGCGCGTCGCCCATGATAAAGCGGAAGTTGGCATAGTCGGCGGCATGGGCATCGAGCACCGGCTCGAGCTCGGGATCGGCCTCAATCGACGTGACGCACGCCGCCTCCTGAAGCAGCGCAAGCGTGAGCGTTCCAACGCCCGGACCAACCTCGAGCACGCGCTCATCGCCCGCAAGTTCGGAAAGCTCGCAAATACGCTCGATCACATGGTTGTCGATCAGGAAGTTCTGGCCCAGGCGATGCTTGGTCGCAAGGCCAAACTCCTCCAGCAGCTCCCTTGTTGCCGTGGGGTTTGCCAAAGGCGAAGTTGTCATAGTTGCCTCCTTAACATGGTGGCGGCGTCTTGAAACAAAAGGGCATGGACCGTTGCGGCCATGCCCTTACACCTAAACAGCAGATTGCCGATATGGCGCGCGGCGTCTTAACCCAGACGCGGGAACAGCGGCTCACCCTTCTCGACGGGCTGACCACCGGCAAGCAAACCCCAAGCGCAAATGCCCTTGAGGTCGTCGCTCGCGGCCTCGTCCTCGCACGACAGGCGGCGCAGGGCCTCGGTAGAAGTCTGGGGCATGAGCGGCATCAGCAGGTGAGCGGCAATGCGGATGGCCTCGAGGAGGTTGTAGATCACAAACGCCAGCTCGTCGGCCTTGGCCTCGTCCTTGGCAAGTGCCCAGGGCTCGGAGTCCTCGATGTAGTGGTTGGCGGCGTGGATGAGCTCCATAACCTCGTCTTTGGCTCCACCGTAATCGAGCACGTCCATCTTGGCCATGTAGCGCTCGGCCAGGCCATCGGCGATCTTTGCCAGCGGGTTATCGAACGCATCGAACGATGCGGGCTTGGCGGGCGCGCAACCGTCAAAGTACTTGCCGCTCATGTTGAGCGAACGCGAGATGAGGTTGCCCCAGCTGTTAGCGAGATCGGCGTTGTAGACCTGCTCCATGCGATCGAAGCTGATAGCGCCGTCGGTGCCGGGGACCACGTCGGTCATAAAGTAGTAGCGATAACCCTCGACGCCCAGCATGTCGATAACATCCTGCGGGGCAATGGCGTTGCCACGGCTCTTGGACATCTTCTCGGCCTTGCCAGTCTCGGCATTGCGCACGGTCAGGAAGCCGTGGGCAAAGACGTGCTCGGGCAGAGCCTCGCCAATGGCCATGAGCATAGCGGGCCAGATGACGCAGTGGAAGCGAATGATGTCCTTGCCCACAATGTGGAACTGCGCAGGCCAGCGATAGGCCAGCTCGGCACGGGCCTCGTCGGTGTCGACACCGTAGCCGACAGCCGTCATGTAGTTGAGTAGCGCGTCGAACCACACATAGGTCACATGGCCCTCATCGAACGGAACCTGGATGCCCCAGTCAAAGCTCGTACGGCTCACGGAAAGGTCGTTGAGGCCGCCCTCGACAAAGCTACGCACCTCGTTCATGCGGAATGCAGGCTCGACGAAATCGGGATGCTCGTCATAGAGCTTGAGCAGCTTGTCCTGGAAAGCGGAAAGCTTGAAGAAGTAGGACTCCTCCTGCACGCGCTCGAGCGGACGATGACAGTCGGGGCACAGGTGCTGGCCGACGCTGCCGTATTCCTCGTCACCCTTCTGGACCTGCGTGTCGGTAAAGTAAGTCTCGTCGGGCACACAGTACCAACCGTCGTAGCTGCCCTTATACAGGTAGCCAGACTCCTTCATGCGCTCCCACAGATACTGCACCGCATGATGCTGGCGCGGCTCGGTGGTGCGGATGAAGTCGTCGTTGGAGATCTCGAGTTTGCTCCAAAGCTCCTTGAAGTGCGGAGCCTGGCTGTCGGTCCACTCCTGCGGCGTCATGCCATGCTTGGCTGCGGCCTCGGCGACCTTCTCGCCGTGCTCGTCCATGCCGGTCAGGAACTTGACGTTATAGCCGGCGGAGCGGCGATAGCGAGCCTGGACGTCGGCGATGATGGTGGAATAAGCCGTGCCCAGATGCGGATCGGCATTGACGTAGTAGATAGGCGTCGTGATAAAGAACGAAGGCTTGCTTTGATCCATGGGGTTTGTCCTCCAGAAAAACGTTGCATACAGGGGATGATTCTAACGCAAGGGCTGGATATCCTCCATCTATTGCATATTGAGCACCATGGCATAGACATCGCGCTTGCGGCGTGAATACTTCTGAGACAGGCGCTTGGCCACCGCAGAGGCGGGCTCCCCCTCCTCGAGCGCGACACGGATATCCGCGCGCAGGGCCTCATCGGGATCCGCTGCCGCTGCGCCAACCGGCACAATGCCGGTCTCCTCGTCTTCACTCGGTGGCGCGATGACCAGCGCAATCTCGCCCTTTACTTCGCCACGGGCACGCAGCCCCTCGGCAAGCTGGGCGGCGGGCCCGCGCAAGACCTCCTCGTGCAGCTTGGTGAGTTCGCGGCAGACGGCAACCTCACGCTGGGGAAAGACCTCTGCCACGGCCTCGAGCGTCGCCACGATGCGATGTGGAGACTCGTAGAAGATGAGTGCGCCGGGCACCACGGCAAGGCGCTGCAAACGGCGCACGCGGTCGCCGTGCTTTCGGCCCAAAAAGCCCTCGAAGAAAAAATGCTCGCAGGGAATACCGGACGAAACGAGCGCCGTGACGCAAGCAGAGGGCCCGGGAATAACTTCGACGGGCACATCGGCCTCACGCGCCGCCTCGACCAGCGCTTGGCCGGGATCGGACACGCTCGGCATGCCGGCATCCGAGGCAAAGGCAAGGGTCTCACCCGCCAGCAGGCGGTCGACCAGACCGGCGGCGCGGCTGGCGATCACATTCTCGTCACAACGGACAAGCGGCTTGGAAATGCCCAGGTGCATCAGTAGCTTTGAGGTCACGCGCGTGTCCTCGCAGCAGATCGCATCGGCGGCGGCAAACGCCTCGCCAACGCGCGGAGACAGGTCGCCCAGGTTGCCGATGGGTGTTCCGACCACATAGAGTTTGCCCGTATGGGCGCTGTTTTGCGTCATATCAACCTATTCAATCATGCCGCGCTCGAGCGTACCGAGCGCCGCGCGGGCGTCCCATGCTGCGATGCGTTTCTCGGTCTTCCACGTTTGGAAGAACCAACCGGCAGCCGGCGCAAACGAAGCCAGCTGATTGGCGATAAACACGCGCTCGTAGGCATTGCGGCCCTCGGGCGTAACCGACGAGTTGGCAAAGATCGCCGCGCCCGACCATTCGCCCACCAGCACGGGGAACCCTGTCGAAATCGCTTCTTTAAGCTCGCGCTTGTTACGCGAAATCGCCGTCGTCAGCCCGCGGGGGCTCGTGATGTCGAGCGCATGCTCGTCGCGGTAATGGTACAGGTGAAGGTCCATGTAGACGTTCTTGTACTTGGCGCCGCGCATAAAATGCTTCCACTCGCCGGGATGTCCCGACGACGAGAAGACGACGATCTTATCCTCGGGCATATACGAACGGACGAGCTCGTAGGCATCGCGATAGAAATTGCGCAGGTAGTGGGCCGGAATGCCATCCGTCATGGTAAAGAGGCTCTTGCGGACACTCATCTGCGGCGTATCCAGCAGCTCAATGCCCAGCAGGCTCTCGGCCTCGCCGTAGCGATCGGCCAAGCGCTCCAGCACGTCGAGCGCAACGTGACGACCGTTGGTGGACGAATGCCACTCGGCAACAGCCTCCGGCGTGGTGGGCGAATCGTTGGAATCGCCCTGGCCACCGGGCACAGTCGCTAGATCAAGCAGCACGCGAATGTCGTACTTGGCAGCCCACTCAATTGCACGGTCAATGTAGTCGATAACCGAAATGTAGGACGCATCGGACTCCTGCGAGCCAAAGGCATACCAGGGCACCGGCAAACGCACGGCATTGAGACCAATCTGCGCCATACGGCGAAAATCATCTTCGCTTACGAATGTCTCATAATGGCGACGCATGCGCTCGTTATAGGCAGCAGTGCCCATGGCTTCTTGCAGTTCCGCCGCATTGGACGCACCTGTCGCCGCGTACAGCGACGGGGTCACCCAAGGCTCGGGAATAAACCAGCCAGAGAGATTAACGCCGAGTATCCTCTCCATCACGGCCCCCTTCGAATCGTGCAGGGCGAACCCGCATCGTATTGCATAGGAAAAGTATCGTTTTGAGTATACCCGCGCACACGGACAGCCGATCGAACGGTCTGCAAAGTGGCGCAAAAGTAGGAGTAATGTCTGGGCGGGCACACCCGAGATGGTACGCCAAGATGTGCACGCGCGCCGAAGGCAGGCGCCGGAAGGCGCATCCCGTTTCTTTGCTCAATAATGGAATGCATTTTCCGCCAGCAGGCCCAACCGGAAAGCATGTCCCGTAATTTCACGTCATTCCGGGTCGCATTTTCCCAAGCGCCCCTAAAGCGGAAAGCGCATCCCGCTCAGGATTGTAATTCTGGGATGCGTTTTCCGCGGGTCCACATAAAAGAAAAGGACCTCTTTGCAGAGGTCCTAGTCAATTCAAGGTGGCGGGGAAGGGAATCGCGTCCGCGCGCTGCGCGGACGGACCGCTGCGGCGCTTGCGCGCCTTGCGAGCTACGCTGGCAAACGCTATCGCGTTTCCTCAGCTCCGCGCCCTCGCGGGGTTCGATTCCGTGCGGGGGCTACATAAAATAAAAGGACCGCTTTGCAGAGGTCCTAGTCAATTCAAGGTGGCGGGGAAGGGAATCGCGTCCGCGCGCTGCGCGGACGGACCGCTGCGGCGCTTGCGCGCCTTGCGAGCTACGCTGGCAAAC
>NZ_JBQKEF010000036.1:0-5924 GCF_052121455.1 Collinsella sp. LCP19S3_D3
GCTCGACGGCCCGCCTCCTGGACTCCAGGTCGTGCTTCACCCTGAGGTCTATACTCATGGAAAACCTCCCATTTCCCGATGTCCAAGAAATGGGAGGCAGTTCACTGTCCCTTTGTGGTGGTTTTGCCCGTTAAAAGCGAAATATCGCTACTTGGAAAGCTCATCGGCGAGGGCCTCGATCTGGGCGCGCGATGTGTCGTTGAGCGAGCCCAGGACAGTCACCTTGTTCTGCGCCAGGGTGATGTCCTTCATGCCCTCGAGCTCCTTGGTCATAACCTTGGCAGCGGCGGGCGTCCAGGAACCGGCCTCGACGAGCGCCACGGTGCGGTTCTGGTAGGCATGCTCGGCGAGCGTGTGGATAAAGGTGCTCATGAACGGGAAGATCTCGCCCTGATAGGTGATGGAGGCGAGCACCAGGCGGTCATAGCGGAACGCATCCTCAACGGCCTCGGCCATGTCGTCGCGAGCCAGGTCAAAGACGGAAACCTTCTGGCCGCGAGCCTCGAGCGCTGCGGCGAGCTCCTCGACGGCAGCCTTCAGATGTCCATACACACTCGCATAGGCAATCGTGATGCCCTCGTCCTCGGGCTGATAGCTCGACCAGGTGTTGTAGGTGTCGAGGTAATAGCCCAGATTCTCGGTAAGGACAGGACCGTGGAGCGGGCAGATGATCTGAATATCCAGATCGGCAGCCTTTTTGAGCACGGCCTGCACAAACTTGCCGAACTTACCGACGATGCCAAAGTAGTAGCGGCGAGCCTCGCAAGCCCAGCCCTCGGGATCCTCGATGTCGTTGGCGCCAAACTTGCCAAAGCCGTCGGCGCTAAAGAGCACCTTGTCGGTGGCCTCATAGGAGAAGAGCACCTCGGGCCAGTGAACATTGGGGGCGCCGATAAAGGTCAGGCTGTGGCCGCCCAGGTCGAGCACATCGCCCTCTTTGACAACCATTTTGCGCTCGGGGAAGTCGGTGCCAAAGTAGTTGACCATCATGCGGAAAGCACCCATGCTGGCCACAATCTGCGCCTGGGGATAGCGCTCCATAAAGGCGGCGATACCGGCGGAGTGATCAGGCTCCATATGATGGATGACCAGGTAGTCGGGCGTACGGCCATCGAGCGCGGCCTCGAGGTTGCCGAGCCACTCGTCGACAAAACCACCGTCGACCGAATCGGCGACAGCGATCTTTTCGCCCAAGATAACGTAGCTGTTGTATGCCATACCGTTCTCGGACACATCGTACTGGCCCTCGAACAGGTCAATGTCGTGGTCGTCGACGCCAATGTAGCGGATATCCTTGGTGATCTCCATCAGACAAAGCCTCCTAGATAGACAAAATAACTTGTCTATCATAGCACTTGGCAGCATTCCAACTGTTATCTGCCGGCATCCTTACCGATTGTTATTGAAATACGATAAATCGTCGTTTACCTGCGCAAACTATGAGCGTGGAATCGCCGTGCTATGTCGAATAATGAGCTGGCCGGGAATACGAATAGCAACGGTTTTGCCCGCCGTACCCGCCTCGGGAACCGCGTGCTCAAACACCTCGCGTCCACGCTGATGTAAATCGAATCGAACGGTCGTGAGCTCGTTATGCGCGACAAAGTCGTCGAGCGAATCGTCGACGCCCACCACGCTTACGTCCTCGGGCACGCGCAGGCCGCTATCACGCAGCGCGGCAATCGCGCCATTTGCCATCTGATCGTTTGCCGCATAGATCGCCGTCATGGTGCGATCGTGCTCGGCCAGGTACCTGCCGGCCTCGTAGCCGCTGTTGGCAGACCAGTCGCCCTCGAGCGGCGCCTGCGGCTTAATGTGCTTGTGCACGAGCGCATCCTGCCAGCCGGCGCGACGAAATTGCTCGTCGACCGAGAACGACGGGCCGCCAATATAGCGAATTTGCTCGTGCCCCAGCTCAAACAGATGATCCATAAGCAAGAGCGAGCAGCCGTAATGGTCGGAGTCGACCGTGGTCACCCGCGGGTGCGCGTACATGGTAACAATAACCGTGCCAATGCCCGGCAGCGGATCAAACGTCTCAAAATCGGGCGCCATGCGGCTCATGCCGATGATGATGCCGTCCACCGGCAGCGCAGCCATACGACGCGTGGCCTCGGCAAGCGAAAACTCCTCGGTCTTGGACATCTCGACCAGCGTGATGGCGCAATTATGCTCGCGAGCAGCGCTGGCGATGCCGTCGATCATTGAGAGGTTGCCAAACTTGGTGATATCGTTGACGCACAGACCGACCGAATGGTAACGGCCGTCGCGCAGCGAGCGGCCGGCATAACTCGGACGAAAACCGAGCTCTTGCATAGCGGCCTGCACGCGCTGGCGCGTCTGCTCGTTAACGTTGGGCAAGCCGTTGGCGACGCGCGAAACCGTCTGCTGCGAAACACCGGCAGCGCGGGCGACGTCGGCCATGGAGACCGGACGCGTACCTGTATCGTTGGACGAGTGCCTTGCCACAGAATCACCTTCACCCTTGCGAGATCTGAATAGCGTGCATGCCGGCCCGGGCAGAAATATATCCCGCTCCGAGGCCCGCTATCGTCGGACGCATGTTAACGTACTCTACTTTTTCTATCTGTATCTCTTCTGCTTTATAAGTCCATACGGCGGTACCGTTCACGGCTGTAATTCTACCGACTACCAGATTCTCAAAAAGTGACAAGAGATCTGTTATGAGTACGTTAACATAGCCCGTAACGTGCGGCATCGTGAACACTTGGTTCATGCCGCTTCAAGTTGTTAACGTACTCATAGCGACGCAAAACTCACCCGTGCGCGCCAAGGAAAGGACTCCCATGACCACCCCCGACGAAAAGACACTCACCATGCTCACCAGGCTGTTTGAGGAGGAGTTTGGACCCATCGGCGACCGCCAGGTGCTCTACGTGCACGCACCCGGCCGTTCTGAGATCAGCGGCAACCACACCGACCACGAGGGCGGCCATGTTATCGCCGGCTCGCTCGATGTCGCCGTTGACGGTATCGCTGTGGCAACCGACTCCAACAAGATCCGCGTCGCCGACGAGGGCTATCCTACCTTTGAGATCACGCTCGATACGCTAGATGTTCAGGAGTCCGAGAAGGGCACGTCCGCAAGCCTCGTCCGCGGCATGGCCCATGAGATTGCAGCTCTGGGCGTCGAGCCCCAGGGCTTCGACTTCGCCTTCACCTGCTCCGTCCCCTCGGGCGGCGGTCTTTCGAGCTCTGCCGCCGTCGAGGCGGCGTACGGCCGCGCCATGGAGACGCTCTGGGGCGCGCCCACTATTGAGCCCGTCGCGCTCGCCCAGATGAGCCAGCGCACCGAGAACAACTACTATGGCAAGCCCTGCGGTCTTATGGACCAGGCCGCCGTTTGCTTGGGCGGCCTCGCCTACATGGACTTTGAGGACCAGGCTCAGCCTAAAACCCAGAAGCTCGAACTCAACTTTGAGGATCACGGCTATGCGCTCGTGCTCGTTAAGGTTGGCGCCGACCACGTGGCCGCCACCGACGACTACGCCGCCGTTCCGCGCGAGATGCAGGACGTCGCCGCCGAGTTTGGCAAGACACGCCTGTGCGAGGTAAACGTGGCGGATTTTGACGCCAAGCTCCCCGAGCTACGCGCCAAGCTGGGCGACCGTGCCTGCCTGCGCGCCGTTCACTACTGGTACGAGAACGGCCTGGTCGATAAGCGTTGGGCAGCCCTTAGCGCCGGCGACATCGACCAGTTCCTGGTCCTGACGCGCGAGTCCGGTGCCAGCTCTGCCATGTACCTGCAGAATGTCGTCGCCAAACTGGGCTCCGAGCAACCTTCCATGTATGCCTTGGCGCTGGCCGAGCATGTGCTCGACGGCCGCGGCGCCGTCCGCATCCACGGTGGCGGCTTTGGTGGCACTATCCAGGCCTTCGTGCCGCTCGACCTGGTCGACACCTTCATCACCAAGATGAACGGCTGGCTGGGCGAGGGCTCTGCCCGCCACTACGCAATTTCTGACAAGGGGGCTTATGCGGCATGGCTGTAATGACTGATGTGCGCGAGGCCGCGCAGGGCCTGATTGAGTATGCCATCCATCGATCCATGATCGGACAGGATGACCGCATCTGGGCCTACAACACCATTCTGGAGTGCATCGGCGCCACGGGTCCTGCGCTCGACATGGCTTGGGCGATGCAGAACGAGAAGCTCTCGCTCTTGCACCCCGATACGCTCCCCAATTTTGACCTGGAGGGCACGCTTGCCGCGCTTTCCGAGGCCGCCGTTGCCAACGGCGCTGCCGAGGACACGGCGTCGGGCCGCGACCGCATCGCCATGCGCATCATGGGCGCGCTCATGCCGAGGCCTTCGGTTGTAAACGAGGAGTTCAACGGACGCATGGGCGTCAACGAGCCCCGCGCCGCGACCGACTGGTTCTATGGTCTGTGCTGTGACGCCGGTTACGTGCGCCGCGCCGCCATCGCGCGCAATATCAAATGGAGTACCCCCACCAACTGGGGCGACCTGGAAATCACCATCAACCTGTCGAAGCCCGAGAAGGACCCGCGCGACATTGCCGCGGCCGGCGCCGCAAAGAACACGGGCGAGAAGTATCCCGCCTGTCAACTGTGCATCGAGAACGAGGGCTACCCTGGACGCTCCGCCGCAGCCGACGGCGGTGCCCATCCCGCTCGCCAGAACCTGCGCGTTATCCCCATCCAGCTCAACGGCGAGCGCTGGGGCTTCCAGTACAGCCCGTACGCGTACTTTAACGAACACTGCATTGCTATGAGCGCCGAGCATCGCCCGATGCACGTCGACCGTAAGGGACTGACCTGCCTGCTCGATTTTGTGGACCTGTTCCCGCACTACTTTATTGGCTCCAACGCCGACCTGCCCATCGTGGGCGGCTCGATTCTGTCGCACGACCACTTCCAGGGCGGCGCGCACGAGTTCCCCATGATGCATGCCGCCGAGGTCTCGCAGTTTAACGTGCCCGGCTTTGACCAGGTCAGCGGTACCGTGTTGCAGTGGCCGCTTTCGGTGCTGAGACTGCGCTCGCACGACCGCGCCCAGCTGCTCGACGCTGCCGAGAAGATTATCCTCGCCTGGCGCGAGTGGACCGATGAGTCTGTGGGCGTCATCGCGCACACAGCCGACGGCGTGGCGCATAACACTGTGACGCCCGTCATCCGCCGCGTCGACTCTCGCGGCAATGCCGGCGGCGAGATCTACGAGGCCTACCTGGCGCTTCGCTGCAACATCACAACCGACGAGCATCCGCTGGGCGTATTTCACCCGCATGCCGAGTACCACCACATCAAGAAAGAGAACATCGGCTTGATCGAGGTCATGGGCCTGGCCATTTTGCCGCCGCGCTTGGTTCCCGAGCTCGGCGCTGTCCGCGAGCACTTGCTGGCAGCCAAGGCCGATGTCAGTTACGACCTTGCCGGCGCGCTCGAGGGCGACGACCTTTGCCGCAGCCACGCCGCATGGGCCGAGGACGTCTTTGCCCGCCGCGCCGACGAGCTTACGGCGGATAGCGCCATCGACATCCTGCATGAGGAGGTCGGCATGGTGTTTGGCCACGTGCTCGACAACGCCGGCGTCTTTAAATGGGACGAAGCCGGTCGCGCCGCCCAGCAGCGCTTCATTGACTCGCTGTAATGATCCCTTGGGGACGGAGGAAAACGGATCATTTCGTCTTCAAGACAACGGCGCCCGCCGGCAACATCGCCGGCGGGCGCCGTTTTATTGGCCAGTCATTGGAGACGTTCTTAAACGACTAGTCATTAAAGAGCGTCCCCAATGACTACTTGCGACCAAGGCAACGCCGGCGTCTTGGCAACGACAGACACTATGACCCAATCCGAGGGCACTAAAAAGATAGGAGCCCCCGCTCGTGACCGCGGGTCGGGGCTGCGACAATGATGTTGAAGTGCCATAGGCGCAGCCGCGC
>NZ_JBQKEF010000037.1:0-3879 GCF_052121455.1 Collinsella sp. LCP19S3_D3
ACGCGGCGCAGGCAGGTAAGATTGAAGGGCCTGACGCCGGAGGAGTTCCGGAACCGGGCCCTTGCGGCGTAGTCGCTATTTATTCAGTCCAAGTTTCGGGGCGCAGTTCACAGTCGCCTTCGTGGTGGTTTGATGGTTACGTGGGCGGAAAACGCCCACTTGGATAACCTAAGCGCGGTGCCAGTCGGTCAGGCAGGCATCGAGGGAGGCGATGAGCGCATCCTTGTCCATGTGACGGCCGATGATGCACAGGCTCGTCATGCGGTCGCCCGTCTCGTCGTCCCAAATCTGCATGATCTCGGGGTTCTCGTCGATGATCTTCTGCTTCTCGCCCTCGGGCGCCGAGTCGACAAACAGGCCGTTCTCCATCAGGCGCATCTGGCGGCCGGCCTGCTCGAACATGTAGCACATGTCCGGATCGCCGGTCTGCCACAGCGGACCCTTGACGCGAATGACCTCGTCGGGCCACTCCTGCTCAACAAAATCGGTGAACTTCTGCAGGTCAAACGGCTTACGGCGCGAGTACACAAAGGTCTCGATGTCGTACTCGAGCACCTCGGGGTCGTCGTGCTCCTCGGGATGCTCCATGGCCTCGATCCAGGCGGCGGAGTTGTAGGCGCGCATAAAGTCGAAGCGATCGGTATCGAGCAGCTCCTCCATGGGGACCTCGCCGTTTTGAGCCTCGACAATCACGGCGTCCTTCTGCAGGCTGCGCACGATGGCCTTGAGCTCGGCGATCTGCTCAGGGCTCACGGTATCGGTCTTGTTGAGGATCAGCGTGGAGCAAAACTCGATCTGCTGGATGAGCAGGCTCTCGATGTCGTCCTCGTCGATATCCTCGGCCAGCAGGTCGCGACCGCCGTTGAACTCGTCGTACATGCGGGCGCAGTCGACCACGGCAACGATGTTGTCGAGCGCGAGCTTGGGTTCGCCGCCCACTTTGGCCTTGTCGCAGAAGCTCGAGATGGTGTAGGCGATGGGGATAGGCTCGCAAATACCGGAGGCCTCGATGATGATGTAGTCGAACTTGCCCGAATCGGCGATGCCCTGCAGCTGGTTGGCCAGGTCGTCCGAAAGCGTGCAGCAGATGCAGCCGTTGGTGAGCGGGATGAGGTCGTCGGTCTCGGAAAGGCCACCGTCGGCGATAAGGCTGGCGTCGACGTTGATCTCGCCGATATCGTTGACGATCACGGCGGCGCGGATACCGCCGTCGTTGGCGAGGATATGGTTGAGCAGCGTGGTCTTGCCGGCACCGAGGTATCCGGTAAGCATGATGATCTTCACGGGCTTGTTGGGCATGTGCCCTCCTTTGTTAGATATGGCTTACAGCTGAATCTTATGCCAAACGCCTGCTCTTATACCCACGCGCCGGCAAATAACACAGGCTACTCCCAGGCTCCCCATACATCGGGGCAATAACCGACGGTGGCCTTTTTGCCGTTGCGCACGATGGGCTCGGCCAGTACCTGCTGATTCTCGAGCAGCTTATCAAAGCGCTGGCTGGGAGTGAGGTGCTGGATAAGTGCGAGTGTCTCCTCGTCCTTGGCTTTGGGGTTGAGCAGCTTGTCGATGCCGCCGACCGCCTGCATCACGCTCGTGAGCTCGCCTTTGCTCATCTCCTTTTCCTTAAGGTCAATAAACTGCACCTTAATGCGGCGCTCCTTAAAATAGCGCTGGGCCTTCTTGGTATCGAAGGACTTTTTGGTGCCGAAGATTTGCACGTTCATAGCATGTTCCGCCGTTCTAACGAACGGCGGTCACCTCGACGCTGCAAAGCCATCTGATGGGCAATCTGCCTTTCAATCGTCGGGCGCGGGCAACAGCCCAGCGCCCTCCTCTTTCAAGGCACCTTGCCTCATCAGCTGGCTTTTCGCTGACATTAATAGAACATCGAGGTGACCACCGCTGGACTTATCGAATGAAGTTGGTGCGCTCGCGATCGGCTTCGGGCGCGCTGATGCCGGCGGCCTGTCCTGCTTCGATACATTGCAGGAGCCAGGCCATGTTCTTGCCGATGTTGCGCATGGTGGCAAGGCCCTCGGCATCCCCATCGGCGTCGCCGGGCACGCGACCAAAGACGTTGTTCCAGTACGTGGAGGCGACTACGGGCATCTGGTTGATGGTGAAGTACTTGTTGAGCACATCGAAGGTGGTCGACGTGCCACCGCGACGGGCGACAGCGACCGCGGCGCCGGGTTTGTGCGCAAAGGCGTGCCCGCCCGCATAGAAGGCGCGGTCGAGGGCCGAAAGGATGCGTCCGCTGGGGTGCGCATAGTAGACGGGTGAGCCAAAGACAAAGCCGTCTGCCTGCTCAGCGGCAGCGATGAGCTCGTTCACCACGTCGTCGTCAAAGGTGCAGCGACCCCCAAGCTTGCCACACTGGCCGCAACCGATACAATCACGAATGGGCTTGGCGCCCAGCTGAAACACCTCGGTATCAATGCCTTCGGCATTGAGCTGCTCGGCGACTTCGGCGAGCGCCCGGGCGGTGTTTCCGTTTGCCTTGGGACTGCCGTTGACCAAAAGAACCTTCATCACAAACTCCCTCTGCTGTCGGTGACTTCTGCTGAGAATTATCTCACGTTGCGTGCGATGACGTTGGCATGGTGCGGGCGATGTTTATCCCGCAACGTTCTTAAGGGCGTTCATGCCTAAGGCCATCTAGGGGCATTGCGGTACGGCATGGGGAATGCATTGGGAAACGTTCGATAAATGCTTATAAACACGTTTCTGACGGCATACGTTGACAGATATACTTGTTGAGTTCAAAAGCATGGGAACGGAGATGGTTGCATGGCACAGCCGGAGACATCACACACAGTGGGGCTTGCGCTCGAGGGAGGCGGCTACCGCGGTATGTATACGGCGGGCGTGCTCGACGTTTGGATGGAGCACGGTTTGACCTGCGATCATATGGTGGGTGTCTCGGCGGGCGCGGCGTTTGGCTACAACTTTAAATCGCGCCAGATCGGCCGCGCCATTCGCTACAACAAAGCCTATTGTGCCGACAAGCGCTATGCGAGCGTGACCAGCTGGCTGCGAACCGGCGATATGTTCAATGCCGATTTTGCCTATCACGAGGTGCCTATCGAGCGCGATCCCATCGACTTGGAGGCGTATCGCGCCTGCCCCATGCGATTTACGTGCGTGTGTACCGATATCGAGACGGGCAAGGCCGTCTATCACGATCTGCCGTATGGCGACGAGCGCGATATCGAGTGGATTCGGGCATCGTCGGCGATTCCCGTGGCGACCAAGCCCGTCTGGATTGATGGACATCGATATCTGGATGGCGGTGTGGCCGATTCTATTCCCAGCGCATGGCTGTTTGCGCAGGGGTATGACCGTAACATCGTGGTGCTGACGCAGCCGGCGGGCTTTGTGAAACAACCCAATAGCTTGATGCCTATGCTGCGCCGCGTGTTTCGCCGCTATCCAGAGTTTGTCGCGGCGCTTGAGCACCGGCACGAGGTTTATAACGCCACGCTCGATGACCTGACGCGTCGCGAGGCCGGCGACGAGGTTTTTGTGGTGCGTCCGAGCGAATCGGTGAAGGTGCCATCGCTGTGTCGTGAGCCAGAGGAGCTCGAACGTATCTACCAGGTCGGTCGGCGTGATGCGGAGGCCACGTTGCCCGCACTAGAGGTGTATCTGGCAGGGTAGAGCCACGGTCGCTGACTCGGCGGAAAATGCATCTCAGAATGAGCCTTCGAAATGGGGCATAGTTTCCCATGGAGACCGCTCGGGAAAGCGTGCCCCACTTTTCGGCCGGGACTGCGGACAAAAAGTTGGACCGTTGAGGTCCGGAACGGAGTCCGCATGGCATACAGTAGGAGAATGGTGGAGAGGGCCAGGGCGCTTCGCGGCGCCGGGCTCACC
>NZ_JBQKEF010000038.1:0-3209 GCF_052121455.1 Collinsella sp. LCP19S3_D3
CGGGCCGCGCCGGGCGGACCGCAGGGCATGGGGATGATCTTGCGGTCCGCCCGGCGCGCCCGCAACCTGAACATCGTCGATAGGAGCTTATCCCACATGGCAGACATCGCATTCGAGAAGGACCTCTCCGTGGCGGAGACCGGCATCGGGGGCCTCAAGGTCGTCGACCTCGCCGTCCACGGCGACTCGCGCGGCTGGTTCAAGGAGAACTGGCAGCGCGCCAAGATGTGCGCTCTGGGCATCCCCGACCTCAAGGTCGTCCAGAACAACATCTCCTACAACGACAGCCGCGGCGTCACCCGCGGCATCCACGCCGAACCCTGGGACAAGTTCATCTCCGTCGCCCGCGGCTCGGTCTTCGGCGCCTGGGTGGACCTGCGCGAGGGCAGCGAGACCTTCGGCAAGGTGTTCACCTGCACCCTGGACCCGAGCAGGGCCATCTACGTCCCTCGCGGCGTGGGCAACTCCTTCCAGGCCCTGGAGGACGGCACCGCCTACACCTACCTGGTGGACGCCCACTGGTCGCTGGAGCTGAAGAAGACCTACACGTTCGTGAACCTCGCCGACCCCGACCTCGCCATTCAGTGGCCGATCCCGCTCGATGAGGCCACCGTATCCGAGGCCGACCTCAACCACCCGTACCTTAAGGACGTCGTCCCCATGGCGCCGAAGCGCACCCTCGTCACCGGCTGCAACGGCCAGCTGGGCCGTGCGGTCCGCGCGCTGGCCGAGGAGCGCGGCGTGGCGAAGGACTTCGACTTCTGCGACATCGACACCTTCGATATGTCCGACCCGGACGCCTACGCGCAGTACGACTGGTCGCTCTACGGCACCGTGATCAACTGCGGCGCCTACACGGCGGTCGACAGGGCCGAGACCCCCGAGGGCCGCGCGACCGCCTGGAAGGCGAACGCGACGGGGCCGGCGCTGCTCGCCCGCATCTGCGCCGAGCACGGGATCACCCTCGTCCACGTGTCCTCCGACTACGTCTTCGACGGCACCGCCGAGGTCCACACCGAGGGGGAGCCCCTCAGCCCGCTGTCCGTCTACGGCCAGACCAAGGCCGCCGGCGACATCGCCGTGGTCGGCTGCCCGCGCCACTACATCATGCGCTCCAGCTGGGTCATCGGCGAGGGCCGCAACTTCGTCAAGACCATGAGGGACCTGTCCGACCGCGTAGCCGACCCCGAGGACGGGCTCACTCAGGTCACGGTCGTGGACGACCAGCTGGGACGCCTGACCTTCACGCGCGACATGGCCGAGGCCATCTTCCACGTGCTGGGCTCGCACGCCCCCTACGGCACCTATAACTGCACCGGCTCCGGCGCCATCAAGTCCTGGGCGGACATCGCCCGCGCCGTCTTCGAGGCAGCCAACGGCAACGGCGAGAAGGTCGTGCCGGTATCGACCGACGACTACTACGCCGGCGCCGCGGGACCCGTCGCCCCGCGCCCGGTCCACTCCGCGCTCGACCTGTCCAAGCTCGAGTCAGCCGGCTTCCACATGCCCGACTGGGAGGAAGAGCTCCAGTGTTACTTGAGCGAAATTAGTTAGTTTTATTTGCTTGCTTCTGAAAAGTTCGAGCAGATACCGTCCCCAGCTTAGCTCATCCTTAAGTATCCAACGATTCAATTTAAAATTCCCTCTACTTATTAACAAGTGGGAATTTTGGAGTGCCCCCCATGTGGACCAATTAAATCACTCTTTATATGGAAGCGTAAACGCTTGGTATTTCCGCTCGAATCATCGCTGCTACACAGGCTCTCACTTATCCGCAAACCGTCATAAGGCTATTCCACGACGCTAACGTGAATTTGACTCTGATTCAAGCGTCGGCTTGATTTAGGAAGAGAAGCACAGCAATTTAGCGGCGGTTGGTAACGCAGTATTCAATAAACTTGCAAAATGAAGATTGAAAATAATGATAAAAGCTCTATACCCCAAAACGCCACTATTTTCTCGTGAATGCACCACAGCGCTCAAGGGCATTGCTATCTCGCTTGTTATTTTTGGACACCGTGGACTCATCGACTGCGGGGGACAGTGGGGTGTGCATATATTCCTATTTTTGAGCGGATACGGGATCTTTAAGTCCGCTCAAAAGAACGGGATGGCAGCCTACTGGCGCAAACGTCTCGTGGGAGTTTTTGTACCATACATTCTGTTCAGCGTGTTTAAGTTGGGAATCTTGCTCGTAATGGGGGAAGAAGTTGGCGTAGGAAAGGCGTTCTACACATTAATGGGACTGGACTTCTGCCTCAACGTAGATCCTACGATGTGGTACATCACGTACATTTTTGTATGCTACGCTGTATTTTACGCTGCTTGGCCCTTATATAGACGATGCAGAGTTGCTGCTTTCACTTCGACGCTGTTTGTGAGCTTCGTGCTTATAGCGGTAGTGGGACGGATTAATATCGCGTGGAACAGTGGTGCTGTTGCCTGGGTCTATTTTTGGACTTTTCCAGCAGGTGTCATGCTAGCAATGCACGAGGAAAAGATCGCGGGGGGGGGTATCTCTCCAACGGTATACGTGCTTGCCTGTGTTGCAGCGCTTACTGCGGTGGCACTTATGTACGGTGCGCCGCACGGATCGCTTAACATATTTGTATACTCTGCAGCTGGCGCGGTGCTCGTGACGCTACTGGTTAAGTTTCTGATGGATGGTCCAGCGGGAACTGTACTTGTCAAGGCACTGAGTCCTTTGGGTAACGCCTCTTATGCCATGTACCTCAATGAGGGCTTCCTGATCAGGTTAGATGGCCTCTTTCCGTTTTCGATGGGGCCGATTTCGACGTTAGTTCTCTCATTTATCTTTGCAGTTGCATGGAACTGGCTCGTACCTGACCGAGTGACTCGATGGTTGAAAGGGATGTCAATTGCGAGTCGCCGCTACTCCTGATTGGTTTGCTCTATGGCTCATATTAAATTCGTTAACCTCTTGCTTGTTTATGGCTAAATTTGTCAAGATGAATTGCTGAATTCTGGTGACTTCTCTGATTGAATTAGTTGCTAAGAGCAATATCGTTGATAAAGCAAACTGCTTTCGGAAACTCCATCAGTTCTAGGTTGATTTCCGATCTCAACCGAACACATTGAGCTGATGGCTCGCTCCCGCAGTTAACCGAACGCCCCCGAGGTCCTATCCGGGACCCGGGGGCGGCATTTTCCCAGTTGAAGGAATGGTGGAGATGTGTTTCGATGGGTCC
>NZ_JBQKEF010000039.1:0-2294 GCF_052121455.1 Collinsella sp. LCP19S3_D3
AGAGTACTGCGGGGCCAGCCCGTGGGAGGCCAGGGCGCCGCTGACCGGTGGACGGCACCGAGCCGTGCGATTGGACTGAGAAGGGGGAGGCCTCGCGGCCTCCCCCTTTTTCGTTTCTCAGGCAATTTAACTAAATGACAATTTTTACAACGATATCATCTGCCGTCTTATTCAGACGTTCACCGTTCTCCTGACAGTCTCACGCACTCAATGGATTACTATCTACTTAAGCGTGATACTGCGCTTGACCTGTTTTAGGCGGGCCGTTTTATTGATTATGAAGGAAGGACGCACATGGCAGATGTTCACGAGCTGCTTGATACTTGGATTGCCAATGTCAAGGATGATGAGCTGCTGACCGAGCTCAACACGATGAAGGAGCAGGGTGACGAGGACGCCATCACCGATGCCTTCTTCCAGGATCTTGCCTTCGGCACCGCCGGCCTTCGCGGCACGATCGGTGCTGGCACTAACCGTATGAATATCTATACGGTCGGCCGTGCAACGCAGGGCTTCGCCGACTATCTCAATGCGACTTTTGAGCATCCGACGGTTGCCATTGCTCGCGACAGCCGCAATAAGGGCGAATTGTTCGTCAAGACGACTGCTGCCATTCTTGCAGCAAACGGCGTGACTGCTCTCGTGTACCCTAAGATTTCTCCCGTGCCGACGCTTTCCTGGGCCGTCCGCGACCTTAAGTGCTCCGGTGGCATTTGCATGACCGCTAGTCATAACCCTGCGCCCTATAACGGCTATAAGGCATATGGCCCCGACGGCTGCCAGATCACTAGCGAGGCCGCCGATGCAATTTCTAAGGCTATCGCCGAGACCGATACGTTCACCGGCGTGAAGTCCATGGACTTCGATGAGGCTCTTGAGCAGGGTCTGGTCAAATGGATCGATGACTCGTGCCTCGAGCGTTATTACGACGCCGTTCTTGCGCGCGGCGTGACCAACCTTTCTGCCGAGGAGATCGCTGGCGCTCCGCTTAAGCTCGTCTACACTCCGCTCAACGGCACTGGCCTCATTCCCGTCACGACGGTGCTCGAGCGCGCCGGCATCACCGATGTCACGGTTGTTCCCGAGCAGAAGGACCCGAACGGCGATTTCCCGACCTGCCCGTATCCTAACCCCGAGATCCGTCAGGCCATGCAGAAGGGAATCGACCTGTGCGAGCAGGTTCACCCCGATCTGCTGCTTGCAACCGATCCTGACGCCGACCGTGTTGGCGTTGCTGTTAAGAATGGTGATGACTATCTGCTGCTGACCGGCAATGAGATGGGCGTTCTGCTGCTCGACTATATCTGCAAGACCCGTGCCGCCCGCGGCGAGGATCTCACCAAGAAGGTCGCGGTTACTACCATTGTTTCTTCCGCCATGGTCGATGCTCTGGCCGAGGAGTATGGCTTTGAGCTCCGTCGCTGCCTGACGGGCTTCAAGTACATCGGTGACATCATTACCTCGCTTTCCGATGCTGGTGAAGTCGATCGCTTTATCTTCGGTTTCGAGGAGAGCTACGGTTATCTGGCCGGCGACCACGTGCGCGACAAGGACGCCGTGAGCACTTCGCTTCTGATTTGCCAGATGGCGCAGTATTACAAGCTCCAGGGCAAGAACCTTGCCGATGCGATGCACGAGCTGTACGAGAAGTACGGCTACTATCACAACAAGACGATTTCGCTGAGCTATCCGGGCGCTGAGGGTGCGGCAAAGATGGCCGGCATCATGGCTGACCTGCGCGAGAACCCGCCCGCGGAGCTCGCAGGCTCCAAGATCGAGGCCGTCGTGGATTACAACACGTGCGTTAACGGTCTGCCCAAGGCCAACGTGATCGAGTTCGATCTTGAGGGCGGCAACAAGGGCATTGTCCGTCCGTCCGGCACCGAGCCCAAGATCAAGCTGTACATCTTCGCTAAGGGCGCGGATGCCGCCGAGGCTGATGCAGCACTTGACGCGATTGAGGAGTCAGGTCGCAAGCTGTTGGCCTAAGGCTTTGAAAGCCTATTTCTATAGATAGACGAAAAAGGGGATCTCGGAAACGAGGTCCCCTCTCTATTACTGCTAAATACAGCTGAGAATCCCAAACTGTGTAGGAGTTGTGTGCAACCAGATTCCCGCCCCGCGGGCCCCTCCGGTCTGGCAATATATCTCCTTGCCGCGCGGCCCGGTCGGACCGGGAACCGGCGCAGGCGTGCACCTTGAGAACCGGATACTGCGAGGATGGACACACCAGATGTGTCGCATCCGGGCAGACATCGAACCATTTGAAATGGTCTGACTTGGATTCGTTTTTC
>NZ_JBQKEF010000040.1:0-2262 GCF_052121455.1 Collinsella sp. LCP19S3_D3
TGTTAACGTCAATGTATTTTTGCCCAATCGCGCCAATTATTTTTGCCCCATCGCGCCAGCTCACGATGTCCAGCCGCACCAATGCAAATTGCCCAATTCTGGCTATTCTTCTTTCATCTTCCTTTCCGTCGGCACGTCCTTGAGCCTGTAGGAGCGGCCGGTTATCTTGATGACGTGGCAGTGGTGGCAGATCCTGTCGGCGATGGCGCTGGCGGCCACCTCGTCGCCGAACACCTTCGCCCATCCCGTTATGCCAACGTTGGTGGTGATGATCGTGGACCGCTGCTCGTAGCGGGTGCTCACCAGCTGGAACAGCAGGTCGGCGCCGCCCTCGTCGATGTCCAGGTAGCCCAGCTCGTCGATGATGAGCAGCTTCGAGTGGGCGTAGTACTTCAGCCTCTTCTTGAGTATCCCCCTGGACTGGGCGTCCTTCAGGTCGTCCACGAGCCTGGCGCAGTCTATGAACCTCACCTCCTTGCCGGCCTTCACGGCCTCTATGCCGATCGCGGTGGCGAGGTGGGTCTTGCCCACGCCGGGGCTGCCCACCAGCAGCACGTTCTCGGCCCTGTCCACGAACCTCAGCGTCGCCAGCTCCTCAACCAGGGGCCTGGGCACGGAGGGCTGGAAGGACCAGTCGAAGTCCGCCAGCGTCTTCACGCACGGGAACCCCGACGAGCGTATCCGCAGCCTCGTGATCCTCTGCGTCCTGGCCTCCACCTCGACCTGCGTCATCTGCGCCACCGCGGAGCAGAAGTCCGCATCGCCCTCCGACACCATCCGCATGTAGTCGGGCAAAAGCGCCGACATCTCGTGCAGCCCCAGCGTCCCCAGGTTGTTCTGTGCCCTCACGTAGGGGCTGGCCTCGATCGCGGGATCCGCCATCACTTTCCTCCCATCCGCCCGAGCAGCTCCAGGTTCGCCCGCGCCTGCTCGCGTATGTCCTCGTCGGCCGCCCAGGCCTTATCCGCCATGGCCTCCACGTAGTGCTCTTCTGTATAATTGATCTTGCTGGCGCCCTGCGCCGCGTCGTGGACCGCGACCAGCTCGCCCGCCACGGTGATGCGGATCTGCCCGCCCGGCATCGTCACCACCCTGGCCTTCCTCCCGATGCACCTGCGGGGCACCGACCACTGCCTGCCGGCGGCCCTGACGAGCATCGTCGGCGGCACCACCTGATCAGAGACGTCGCCGACCATCGATTCCAGCAGGGTCGCGTTGCCTATCGGCTGCAGGAACTCCTTCTCCCGCATGAATAGCGCCGAGGGCGGCAGCCCCGTCGTGTCGTTGGGCTCCGAGTTGCTCCTGGCCTCGATGCGCGCGATGGCCGCCAGCAGCCCGTCCAGGCCCACGAAGTCGCGATCGTAGGCCGAGAGCCTGTTCAGGAAGCGGTTGGCGGACTCGTCCTTCCCCTTGGTCTGGGGGGCGCCCGCCCGGCACAGCTGCAGGTCGAAGCCGGCCTCCTTGGCGAACCGCCACGCCCTCTCGTTCCTGACGCGCCGGCCCGTGGACATGTTGACCAGCGACGACATGTTGTCGGTGAGGCACTCCTGCGGCACGCCGCCCATGAACTTGAACGCGCCCAACAGGCAGGCCAGCAGGTCGTCCGTGGTCCGGGTGGCCGAGTAGGTGAACTTGTGGAGCCTCGAGTACCCCAGGGTCGCGGAGAACACGTTGAACTCGAAGACCTCGCCGTTGGCGTCCACCATGGTGATGCCCTCCTTCCAGTCGAACTGCATCTGGCGGCCCGGAGGGGTCTCGAAGCGGGGGTGCGCGTCCGGTGCGCGCAGCGCGCCGAACGCGATGCCGTTCTTCCTGCAGTACTCGGTGAAGGCGTTGTACCCCGGCAGGCGGGCGTCCGGGTGCCTGTGCAGCAGGAACTCGTGGACGGCCTTCTTCGTGATGCCGGGAAGCTCGGCTTTTGCCTCTATCACCTCCCGGAACGGGTCGAAGCCGCTGCCCCTCGACGCCCTGCCGTCGTCGAGGTCGCCGCCCGCTCGCCAGTATTTGGCCACGGTCTTGCGGCTCATCCCGTGCCTGCGGCCGATCTCGCTGAAGTTGGGCTTGGTGCCGGATTGCCTGTACATGCTCAACTCGCCCATAACGTTCCTTTCCATATCGTCCTCCTCTCGAAAGGTTACTCGAGGGGAGGGTACCTTCGTTGGCGCGGTTGGGCAAAATGCGTTGGCGCTGTTGGCACATCTATCTTGGTGCTATTGGATTTTTACGTTGGTGTAACTGGCCCTTTTTATATTGGCATTAACA
>NZ_JBQKEF010000041.1:0-2254 GCF_052121455.1 Collinsella sp. LCP19S3_D3
CCATCCGGAGGCGCCCGATCGGCGGCCCCTCGGGGCTTGCCCGTATCGTAGGCAATGCGCCGAATGCTCGCCATCGAAATTTATCGATGGCCTATTTCAGACTGTAATGGGCGGGTTCTAAATCGAGGCGGACGTCGCGAGTAGCTAATTGCAATTGGAGGTAGCCCCTATCCGGAAGGCAGCGCCACGCTCAACTTTGGTTGGGTTTGGTGTTTCCATATTCGCTGCTTGTGAGGTTCTATTCGTCGAAGGGGTTTCTATACGTTTTCAGCTGCGGTGGCGTTGACCGAACCTGGCCGACTGTACCAATGTCCAGTGCTTGAGATGATCTTCAAAGCGGCGGCCGGGGATTGCTTGAGTGTAAAGGGTTGATTCTGGTTCATCGAGATGTTGACCCGACAGCGAAACAGAGGACCATGTTTGACTGCACGCAACCCCTAATATATTGGGGGCTGGTATCACTTGACAGTGATACCAATGGTTCCTCAAAAGATGGGAGCTGCCGTGGACGAAGTGCGGTTGTACGAAGAAGGCATCTTGACTCCGGGGTTCGCCCATACGGTTTTGTGCAATGAGGACGGTACGCTTGTTGTCCCAGAGGGAATCAGGGCGATTCGCGGGGCATTTCACGGGCGGCAGGATATCAAATCCGTCGTTTTGCCCGATGGAATTATCGAGGTCGGCGATAGCGCATTCAATTGCTGCGAAAAATTGGAACGTGTCGAGTTCCCTGCATCGGTTCGCGTGATTGGTGAGCATGCGTTCGCGTCGTGCCCAAAGTTGCGTGAGACGCACCTGCCGTCGGGGTTGGAGCGCATCGAATCGTGCGCTTTTGCCCACTGTACTGCGCTCAAGCAAGTGGAACCTCTGCCCAGCAGTGTGTCTGTTGCGGCGGATGCGTTCTACTCCTGCCCGAACTACATCCAGGGTCTCGATCGTCAGCATAAGGGTTTCGCCAGCTAAAGGGCAAGGCCTGTTGTGTTCATCGATACGGGCTTGTTTAATGGAAGGACGGATTAGGCATGTCAGAGGAAGTGGAAGGGCGGGACAAAGAGCCGCGTAAAACTGATGCGGGGGATATCGTCGCATGGTTGGTCATTGCCTGGCTTGGTATCAGTCTAATTTGGGTGATAGCAGATTCCTTTTTATTGGGCGGTTTTCAAAATGTTATGGACATGCTGGAACGTGAAGGAGTAGATGTCTCGTTTCTCGGTCGAAACTTCCTGGCACTTCTTGGGGTGTATTTCATAAACTTCATGATATTGGCGGCAGGTGCGTGGTTCTGTTTCGAAATTAAACGCAAGCATGGAGAAGGTGGATTGACATCTGGGGCAACGGCTCTTATCTGTATCGTCGCATTGTTCGTAATCGGATTCTTAATAAGGCTGTGGCAGAATCAGGGCGATGTGCTTCTTTTATTCATCATGGATGGGAGAGGGGATTATTGGCACGTCCTCATTTTACTGGAGCTGTGTTACGGCACTGCTTTAGGAGTTCTTTGGGCTCCCTTTGCCTACATATGGGACCGCTTTTTCAAGAAGGATGGGAAGTCGAAAAGCAAATAGCGCAACGATGCTCTTCTCTTATCGTTTGGCTCCCATGACTAATGGTGTTCCTTGTTCGTCTGCCTCTCGTTTTTCTCACTGACTTCCGCAAACCTCAATTTAGGGACTGTCCTTAAATTGAGGTCCACGCCGCGCTCAGCTCCGGTTGGGGGCGGCGTTTTCTATAACGCAAAAGTTGACTAACAATCTAGTCAAAACGAGCGTAGACTGTTCCCAAAGAGATGGGAGCAGCCATGACTACGTTGACTGTCGACCTGGATCGAGCCGAGCGCGTGGGCCTTGCCGATGCGAAAGCGAACCTCAGTGGGCTTGTCGCCCATGTAGAGCAAGCGCGCGAAGCGTGCGTCATGATGCGTTACGGGCGTCCGGCGGCGTTGCTGGTGCCCTTGCCTGTGGGCGCCCCGGAAACAACGAAGGCACGAGGGAGGCTGTCCCGGTATGCTGACGCGTCGAAAGTGGATGAGGAATCCGACGCATTTGCGAGGGCGGTGATTGCAAAGCATGGGCACGCTGCTGGATGCTAACGCCGTTCTGCGCTATCTGCTTGAGGATAATCAGGAGCAGGCGGACCTTGCGGCGGGTGTTCCTATAGTTTTGTCAACTGGGAAATGCTCTCCGTGCGACCGGATCGCGGCATGCTGACGCCAAGCCATTAGGCCGGTGGGCTTCAGTCTGCTCGGTGCGTTTCG
>NZ_JBQKEF010000042.1:0-1746 GCF_052121455.1 Collinsella sp. LCP19S3_D3
GGCGTGCACCTTGAGAACCGGATACTGCGAGGATGGACACACCAGATGTGTCGCATCCGGGCAGACATCGAACCATTTGAAATGGTCTGACTTGGATTCGTTTTTCGCAAGGCCGCCGAGAGGCGGCCCCGAGAAATTCCTTTTCCTATCAAACAGAACCATATGAATCGAACGGAACCGATCAGCGAATGACTGAGAGGACCGGACGGGCTCGAGGCCCAAACATATTTGGACGGAGAGTTCGATCCTGGCTCAGGATGAACGCTGGCGGCGCGCCTAACACATGCAAGTCGAACGGCACCTATCTTCGGATAGAGGCGAGTGGCGAACGGCTGAGTAACACGTGGAGAACCTGCCCCCTCCCCCGGGATAGCCGCCCGAAAGGACGGGTAATACCGGATACCCCCGGGTGCCGCATGGCGCCCGGGCTAAAGCCCCGACGGGAGGGGATGGCTCCGCGGCCCATCAGGTAGACGGCGGGGTGACGGCCCACCGTGCCGACAACGGGTAGCCGGGTTGAGAGACCGACCGGCCAGATTGGGACTGAGACACGGCCCAGACTCCTACGGGAGGCAGCAGTGGGGAATCTTGCGCAATGGGGGCAACCCTGACGCAGCGACGCCGCGTGCGGGACGGAGGCCTTCGGGTCGTAAACCGCTTTCAGCAGGGAAGAGACGAGACTGTACCTGCAGAAGAAGCCCCGGCTAACTACGTGCCAGCAGCCGCGGTAATACGTAGGGGGCGAGCGTTATCCGGATTCATTGGGCGTAAAGCGCGCGTAGGCGGCCCGGCAGGCCGGGGGTCGAAGCGGGGGGCTCAACCCCCCGAAGCCCCCGGAACCTCCGCGGCTTGGGTCCGGTAGGGGAGGGTGGAACACCCGGTGTAGCGGTGGAATGCGCAGATATCGGGTGGAACACCGGTGGCGAAGGCGGCCCTCTGGGCCGAGACCGACGCTGAGGCGCGAAAGCTGGGGGAGCGAACAGGATTAGATACCCTGGTAGTCCCAGCCGTAAACGATGGACGCTAGGTGTGGGGGGACGATCCCCCCGTGCCGCAGCCAACGCATTAAGCGTCCCGCCTGGGGAGTACGGCCGCAAGGCTAAAACTCAAAGGAATTGACGGGGGCCCGCACAAGCAGCGGAGCATGTGGCTTAATTCGAAGCAACGCGAAGAACCTTACCAGGGCTTGACATATGGGTGAAGCGGGGGAGACCCCGTGGCCGAGAGGAGCCCATACAGGTGGTGCATGGCTGTCGTCAGCTCGTGTCGTGAGATGTTGGGTTAAGTCCCGCAACGAGCGCAACCCCCGCCGCGTGTTGCCATCGGGTGATGCCGGGAACCCACGCGGGACCGCCGCCGTCAAGGCGGAGGAGGGCGGGGACGACGTCAAGTCATCATGCCCCTTATGCCCTGGGCTGCACACGTGCTACAATGGCCGGTACAGAGGGATGCCACCCCGCGAGGGGGAGCGGATCCCGGAAAGCCGGCCCCAGTTCGGATTGGGGGCTGCAACCCGCCCCCATGAAGTCGGAGTTGCTAGTAATCGCGGATCAGCATGCCGCGGTGAATGCGTTCCCGGGCCTTGTACACACCGCCCGTCACACCACCCGAGTCGTCTGCACCCGAAGTCGCCGGCCCAACCGAGAGGGGGGAGGCGCCGAAGGTGTGGAGGGTGAGGGGGGTGAAGTCGTAACAAGGTAGCCGTACCGGAAGGTGCGGCTGGATCACCTCCTTTCTAGGGAGATA
>NZ_JBQKEF010000043.1:0-1735 GCF_052121455.1 Collinsella sp. LCP19S3_D3
CCCATAACCACGGCAAATAACCAATATGTTGCTAAACACACCCCAAAACGTATGGGCTACCTGCTGTGCTAGGATAACTAATGTTACATGGGTTCAACTGTGCTCACGGCTCCAGCAAGCCGCAAAGCGCAGGGTCGATCAGCATCCGGCCGTAACGGCGGTGCCAGAAACACCACGAACTCCAATAGCGTCGTCATGCGTATCGCATCGAATGACTTTGTGCTTGTCTACGGGCAAGCTGTTCTTTCGATTCGATATTCCATGACTCATCGCAGCAGTCCTACAGCTGTTTGCGTGCGATCCAGTTTTGTTCCCGCTTGACTGGATCGCACGCAGCCAGCTGGGGTCGCGGTCATTTTGCGATACACGTCCGCGACTCTAGCAACTGCACTTATACATACCGTTCACGGTGGGGCAGAGCCACGCGCTTGTCTAACTGGGCTCAGGGTTTGAATATGGAGCGCCTTCGCGCACAAGCGCCCTGGCGAAGCCATACCTAAACCCCGTGAGCCACACGTAAGACAGCAAGGGGGTGGTGCTCGTGTGGTATGTGATCCAGGTCATTAATGGTCGCGAAGATGTAATGCGCGAGCGCATAGAGCATGTGGTGCCGGCTGGCGCCATGCAGGAGCTCTTTTATCCCCAATTTCAAACCGAGATCAAGGTACACGGCGAATGGGTCAACACGACCAAGCCGCTTTTTCCCGGTTATCTTATCTGCGACACGGCAGATCCCCGCACCGTGCAACAGTACTTGCTTCGCATGGACGACTTTGCCCGGGTGCTATCCCAGGACGGTCAGTTTGTGCCGCTGGCAAAAGAAGAGGTCCAGCTTATTGGAAGCTTTACGCATGTGGGAGACCGCGTTGTGCCCATGAGCGAGGCCTTAAAGGACGGCGACCAGGTCGTAGTGACGGCAGGTCCGCTGCTGGGCCACGAAGGCCTTATCAAATCCATTAACAGACGCAAGAGCACTGCTTATTTGGAGCTCGACCTGTGCGGTCGACGCGTGACTACGCGCGTTGGCCTTGCCGTGCTTTCGGCCGAGCAGCGCGCAATGCGAAACCTTAAAAAGGCGATCGCCTAGCTGCAGGCGACTGTTTAACGGGACAGGGAGGATCCCCGGGGGCGGGGACGTAGGTTTGAAGGAAATAGTGTCAGACAAAACTGAATATTCAGAAGGAGCGCCGGTGGGGGCCGTGCTCGTTGCCCAGGCCATGAACGGCGGCGACGTGAGCATGCGCTACAAGGCCATGCAGGCCCTCAAGGACTGGGACCGAACGCGCCTTGCCTACCGCACCGCCAAGCGCGCCTTCGATATCGTGTTCAGCGGCTGCGTGCTGGTAGTCATCGCCATACCCAGCCTGGTGCTGGCCGCGGCCATCCGCCTGGAGAGCGAGGGCAACCCGTTCTACAGCCAGATCCGCGTGGGCCAGACCCACCGCGACGGCAGCCTGTCCACCTTCCGCATGTGGAAGTTCCGCTCCATGTACAAGGACGCCGACGAGCGCCTCGCCGAGCTCAAGGAGCAGAACGAGATCGCCGGCGCCATGTTCAAGATGAAGGACGACCCCCGCGTCACCAAGATCGGCAAGTTCATCCGCAAGCACTCCATCGACGAGTTCCCACAGTTCGTCAACGTGTTCCTGGGCCAGATGTCCGTCGTGGGCCCGCGCCCGCCTCTGCCCAACGAGGTTGCGGAGTACACCGAGTACGACCTGCAGCGCCTGGCCGT
>NZ_JBQKEF010000044.1:0-1666 GCF_052121455.1 Collinsella sp. LCP19S3_D3
TAGAATCGGTAGGGGAGCTTCCCATGGGCGGAGAAGCCGGAGGGCGACCGACGGTGGAGCGCATGGGAGTGAGAATGCTGGCATGAGTAGCGAGAGACGAGAGAGTAACTCGTCCGCCGTGAACCCGAGGTTTCCTGGGCAAGGCTAATCCTCCCAGGGTCAGTCGGGGGCTAAGGCGAGGCCGGGAGGCGTAGCCGACGCGCAGCAGGCAGACATTCCTGCACCGCGCACGCGGCGCTACGACCGACGGGGCGACGGATGGGGGTGGCTCGGCGGGGTTCTGGACGTCCCCGTGATGGAGCGCGGCCCGCGGACCAGGGAAATCCGGTCCGCATCGAGGGCGAGGCTCCGGACGAAGCACTTAAGCGAAGCGAGTGAGCCCGAGGTCCCTAGAAAAACCCCTAGGCAGGCGCGTGCGCGCCCGTACCGCAAACCGACACAGGTGGGTGGGTAGAACATACCGAGGCGATCGGGTCAACCATGGTCAAGGAACTCGGCACAATGGCCCCGTAACTTCGGGAGAAGGGGTGCCCGCGCGTACGTGAACGGACTTGCTCCGGGAGCGGAGGCGGGCCGCAGTGGAGAGGCCCAAGCGACTGTTTACCAAAAACACAGGACTCTGCAGAAGCCGCAAGGCGACGTATAGGGTCTGACGCCTGCCCGGTGCCGGAAGGTCACGCGGAGGAGTTAGCCGCAAGGCGAAGCCCCGAAGCCAAGCCCCGGTAAACGGCGGCCGTAACTATAACGGTCCTAAGGTAGCGAAATTCCTTGTCGGGTAAGTTCCGACCTGCACGAAAGGCGCAACGACTTGGGCGCTGTCTCGACCATGGACCCGGTGAAATTGCACTGGTCGTGAAGATGCGACTTACCCGCGGAAGGACGGAAAGACCCCGTGAACCTTCACTGCAGCTTGGCATTGGCCGCTGGTCCCGCGTGTAGAGGATAGGCAGGAGGCGAAGATCCGGAGGCGCCAGCCCCCGGGGAGCCGCCCTTGGAATACTGCCCTCGCGCGACCGGCGTCCTAACCCGAGGCCGTCAACCGGCTCGGGGACCGTGCCAGGCGGGCAGTTTGACTGGGGCGGTCGCCTCCTAAAGGGTAACGGAGGCGCGCGAAGGTCCGCTCGGGACGGTCGGCAACCGTCCTTTTGAATGCAAGAGTACAAGCGGGCTTGACTGCGAGGCCCACAAGCCGAGCAGGTGCGAAAGCAGGCTCTAGTGATCCGGCGGCCCCGAGTGGGTGGGCCGTCGCTCAACGGATAAAAGGTACTCCGGGGATAACAGGCTGATCTTGCCCAAGAGTCCACATCGACGGCAAGGTTTGGCACCTCGATGTCGGCTCATCGCATCCTGGGGCTGGAGCAGGTCCCAAGGGTACGGCTGTTCGCCGTTTAAAGCGGTACGCGAGCTGGGTTCAGAACGTCGTGAGACAGTTCGGTCCCTATCCTCCGTGGGCGCAGGAGAATCGATGGAGGCTGCCCCCAGTACGAGAGGACCGGGGTGGACGCACCTCCGGTGAACCGGTTGTCGACCAACGGCACGGCCGGGTAGCCGCGTGCGGCGCGGATAACCGCTGAAGGCATCTAAGCGGGAAGCCGTTCCAGGGATTAGTTCTCCTTCCGGTAAGGGCCCAGGTAGACTACCTGGTCGATAGACGGCAGGTGCAAGG
>NZ_JBQKEF010000045.1:0-1651 GCF_052121455.1 Collinsella sp. LCP19S3_D3
GCCAGCCCCAGCTCCCGGGTCGCCCGGTGAAGGCGAGGAAGAAGGGCGTGAAGGGAGCGAAGAGCGTTGCTGCCTAGGCTAGCCCCTTGTCACACAAACTACCGAAGCCTCCTTTTTTCACCTGCTGAAGGTTATCAATCTTCTTATTGAGTATCTCGGCATTCTTTCTTCTGCCAATGCCCTGGCGGGCAGATCCACCCCCCTTTCGGCTGGTTCGGGGGCACAGGCATGCCCTGACGGGCAGATCCACCGCCCTTTCGGCTGGTTCGGGGTCGCAGGCATGCCCTGGCGGGCAGATCAGCGCCTTTTCGGCAGGTTCGGGGGCGCAGGCATGCCCTGACAGACGGCTGCATTGCCCATATGCGTTTTGCGCGCGAGGACCCTGTTGCTCCTGTCAAAAGCGTGGCGAAATGAAGTGGCCCAAAAGAGGGCAGCAGAATACCGAAATCCCAGCTTGAAATAGCTCAGCTATTTGTCACTGTGCGGTTCTGCCTGCTATGATTAGCCATGCACTGCTGGGGAAGACTCATCCGCTAGAATTGCTTGGACGAAAGGAGACGCAATGGTACTCGACAGATACGCGCGATTTGCTGACAGCGCCGACGTGCTCTCTTGCCCCCTTTGCCACAGCGCCCTGAAGCTGCAGGAAGGGAGCCTCGTATGTCCGAAGAGGCACTGCTTCGATATCGCAAAGCAGGGGTACGTAAACCTTCTAGGGCCCTCCAGGCAGTCAGCCCACTACAGCAAAGAATCCTTTGAGAGCCGCATGGCAATCCTGGAGGCAGGGTATTACGACCACGTGAAAGAAGCCGTCCTCACCGCGGTAGGAAGGGCCCTTTCCCCAAGCGAGGGTCCTGCAGCTGTGAACGCGACGCCATTCCGCGTGCTCGACGCGGGATGCGGAGAAGGCTTCTATGCACGTGCAATCCGAGAAAACCTCTGTGTCGACGTGGTGGCGTTTGACCTCTCAAAAGACGCCATGCTGATGGCGGCCCGCCACGATTCCAGAAAGGCGGTCAAATGGCTGGTTGGCGACCTGACGAACATCCCCGTGCTGAAAGGCTCCATCAACTGCGTGGTGGACGTATTCGCTCCCTCGAACTACGACGAATTCAAGCGCGTTCTCACCCCAACCAGAAACGCCTCCGCGCCAGGAGTGCTGGTCAAAGTGGTTCCAGGCAGCAATCATCTTACGGAGCTGCGCCACCTTGCTGAAGGATCTTTGCGCAGCAAGGAATACTCAAACCAGCTGGTGACCGATTGCTTTGAGAAGCACTTCAAGATGACCGACCGCATCAAGGTGACGCGCACCTTCGAGATGTCCGAAAGGGACGTCCGCGTGTTCGCCGAGATGACGCCGCTGCTGTTCGGCATCGACGCGGAGTCCCTAAATCTATCGCGTGTGAAAAGCATCACCATCGAGGCTGAATTGCTGGTGGGCACCCCTCGCTCCCAAGGCCCTTCATGAGCTCAGCCAGCTCATCATCCTCTTAATTGCAGGGCTGAAGGACAGCCCTTGTCAACCGCCCCAGAAGAAATCTGGCTCTTCGGTGGTTTCTGTGGGAGAGATTCCGGCATAGGCCCAGCTCAGCGGGCGAAAACAACGATCTGGAACTGAAACGGCCCCGGGAGGGGCCGTTTCCGCGTCATC
>NZ_JBQKEF010000046.1:0-1517 GCF_052121455.1 Collinsella sp. LCP19S3_D3
CCAGCCCCAGCTCCCGGGTCGCCCGGTGAAGGCGAGGAAGAAGGGCGTGAAGGGAGCGAAGAGCGTTGCTGCCTAGGCTAGCCCCTTGTCACACAAACTACCGAAGCCTCTAAAAAAGCCGATAACACATAGGTTTTTTGACCTAATGCGTTATCGGCTCTGCGTCTATGCGTCTGGCACTTTTAATCATTTTTTTTTGAATTTATTATATGTGTTAGCTAACTGTCCACAAGCCGCGTTAATCTCTCTGCCATGAGAAACTCTAATAGTAACTTCAAGTCCTGCTTGCTCTAATTGATGTTTGAATGCAACTATTTCCCGTTTCTGTGGTGCTTTAATTCTTGAATTGCTTGTTGGGTTGTATTGTAACACGTTAATCATAACTTTTTTGCCCCGAAACCATTTTGCAAGTTGTCTTACATCTGAGGGCCGGTCATTTATACCCGGTAAAAGCAAATACGCAAAGACAATTTTGCGATTATGCCTTTCAGAATAGGATAAGGCTTGCTTAACAACATCTTCAATAGCATATATGCGCATGTGAGGAATAATACGATTTCTTGCAGATTGTGTTGCTGCGTGTAAAGATATTGTCAACTGAATTTTAAGATGTTCCTCGCGCAATTTTTTTAATTGATCGACCGGACCAACTGTTGATATGGTAATGCCGTCGGTTGGAAAGTTAAGTCCATTTCTATCTCGAAGAATATGGATTGCTTTTATCAAGTTGTCATAATTGAATAAAGGCTCTCCCATACCCATAAAAACGATACGGTTTACTTTTCGACGCAACAATATAATCTGTTGTACGATTTCTGACGGTGTTAGATTACGAACAAAACCATTGCGTCCGGACTCACAAAAAATACAACCAACAGGACAACCGACTTGTGTGCTCACGCAAACAGTTCCACCATCTCGCCGCTTGATAAAAACCGTTTCAATGTATTTGTTGTCTTTCAGTTCGTAAACATACTTTTCAGTATCGCTACTTTTGCAAATATTTTTTACCAACATTGATAGATTTTTTTTGCGTGGTAATTGCTTATATAATTCTTCATATAAGGCTTTTGCTTCATTCTCGCCAATAACTTCCGACATTTCTTTGTAAGTAAATCCGTATGGATCATTCCGTACTTCCGCAGGCGTATATTTAGGTAAACGTTTCATTTTTATATCCTTTCTTCTAAATAATAAAAGTTTGTTTTTCTGTATTTTTGATTACAATCTCTAATTTTTCTACATCAATGATATGCGTCAATTTGCATTTAGGGCAGAAAAGAGGAAAATCTTTTAATACAGTATTATGAAATACTTGAACTCTCGTCTTTCCGTTACAAATCGGACATTTTATCCAATATTTTTTAAGCATTATATTTCACTCGTCCTTTTTACACAAAAAAATGGGCTCTTCGGTGGTTTCTGTGGGAGAGATTCCGGCATAGGCCCAGCTCAGCGGGCGAAAACAACGATCTGGAACTGAAACGGCCCCGGGAGGGGCCGTTTCCGCGTCATCC
>NZ_JBQKEF010000047.1:0-1463 GCF_052121455.1 Collinsella sp. LCP19S3_D3
CGCGCGGGAGGCCGGCTTCGAGCTCAGGCTCTGCGCGCCGCGCTCGCCGCAGACCAAGGGCAAGGACGAGTCGGCCAACCGCTTCCTGAACCGCCTGCTCGCCTACGGCGGCGAGTTCACCGGGTGGGGCGGCCTCGCCGAGGCGGTGGCCCGGGTCGAGGCCCAGGCCAACTCGGAGCCGAACCGCACCACCGGCCTGCCGCCCGACGTGCTGTTCATGCGGGAGAAGGAGAGCCTGCGGCCCATCGGGAACCTCCGTCTCCTCGAGTCGATGGTGGGCGACGTGAGCGTCCAGACCGTCCCGTCGACCATGCTCGTCAGGGCCGCCGGCAGGGAGTGGTCCGTGCCCAGGCGCTGCATCGGCCGGCGCGTGAGCGTCGTGGCGATGCCCGGCGGCCAGGTCGTGGTGAGGATGGCCGGCGAGGAGGTCGCCGTCCACGACGCCGCGTCCGGGCCGTCGAGGCCCATCAACTACGACCCCGACCACTACGGGCAGGCCCTCGAGGGGAAGCGGGGCCTGGCCGACGCGGACATCGCCGAGGCCGCGCGCGCCAACCTCGCGCTGCTCGACTCGCTCGGAGGGGCGTGATGGGCGCCGTCGCGGAGGGCAGCCCCTCGATCAGGGCGCAGGCGAACCTCTCCGCGCTCGGGCTGCACGAGATGGCGGCGTCCCTGCCCGACTACGTGAGGATGGTCGCCGCGGGCGAGCGGGGCTTCGCCTCCGCCCTCGAGGAGATGACGCGCGTCGAGGTCGCCGCCCGGGAGGTCAGGATCACCAACCAGCGCATACGGTCGTCGGGGTTCCCCTACGTCAAGGGGCTGGCGGACTTCGACTGGGACTTCCAGCCGTCGGTCCCGCGCGCCGAGATCGAGGAGCTCGCGACCCTGAGGTTCGTCGAGCGGGCCGAGAACGTCCTGTTCGTGGGGAGCCCCGGCGTGGGCAAGACGCACCTCGCCGTCGCGCTGGGCATCGAGGCGGTCAGGGCGGGGCGCGAGGTCAGGTTCGTGGACTGCGCCCGGCTCGTCGAGGACCTGGAGGACGCCTCGTCGCGCGGCATCCTCAAGAAGAGGCTCAAGTAATACGCCCACTCGAGGCTGCTGATCATCGACGAGCTCGGCTACCTCGACGTCGGCAGCGCGGGCGCGGACCTGCTGTTCCAGCTGATATCGACGCGCTACGAGCAGCGCTCGACGATCATCACCACCAACGTGGGGATCAGCGGCTGGGGCAGGGTGTTCGGGGACGACGTGGCGGCGAGCGCGATCGCGGACAGGGTGTGCCACCACTGCCACCTGGTCAAGATAACCGGCAGGTCCTACAGGCTGAAGGACCTGCCGAGGGACGGTCCCGTCGAGCCGTGACCGGAATCGGTGAAAATACGTTAGCGCAACCGGTGAAACCGCCTTTGCGCGAACGGCGCGCCTGTTTAGCGAAACTGGTGAAAAATAGATTGACGCTAACA
>NZ_JBQKEF010000048.1:0-1378 GCF_052121455.1 Collinsella sp. LCP19S3_D3
CCGCTATGGAAATCTTATCAGACCCGACGCCGGACATGCTCGCTATGCCCCGTTTCGACGACGGCGCCATCGATATGCAGGAGCTGCTTCGCAGACTCGCCGAGCAGGTCGTGAACGCCGTGATGGACGCCGAGGCCGACCAGCTCTGCGGTGGCGGGGCGAACAGCCGAAACGGCTACCGCGAGAGGTCGCTCGCCACCTGCGTCGGCACGCTGACGCTGCGCATCCCCAAGCTGCGCTCCGGCAGCTTCTTCCCGGAGGACGTGCTCGAGCGCTACCAGCGCGTCGACCGCGCCCTCGTTGCCGCCGTCGCCGAGATGTACGCCACGGGCACGAGCACCCGCAAGGTGCAGAGGGTGGCCGAGAAGATGGGCGTCTCCAGGCTCTCGAAGGACCAGGTGAGCGCAATCGCCTCGAGCCTGGACGCAGACATCGAGGATCTGTGCGGAAGGCCGCTCGACGGCTCGCCGGTGCCCTGCGTCTGGCTCGACGCGACCTACGTCAAGTGCCGCCGCGAGGGGCGCGTCGCCTCCACCGCCGTGGTCACCGCCATCGGCTGCGATGCGGGCGGCTGGAGGCGCGTCCTCGGTGTCGACGTGGTTGACACCGAGTCTTACGACTCGTGGCTCGCCTTCCTGCGGGCTATCCGCTCGCGCGGGGCGGCGGGCGTGCGGCTCGTCGTCTCGGACGCCCACCCGGGGCTCGTCCGGGCGCTCGGCGAGGTCTTCCAGGGCGCCGCGTGGCAGCGCTGCGCGGTCCACCTCATGCGCGACTGCATGCGCGAGGCCGGCTCCTGGCAGCTCAGGCGCCGCGTGGGCAGGATCGTGTCGCAGGTGTTCCGCGGGCGCGACGCCGCCACCGTGACGGCCATGTACCACGCGGCGTGCGACATGCTGGCGGGGTGCTGCCCCAGGGCGGCGGCGGTGCTGGAGGAGGCCGAGCCCGACGCGCTGGCCTACCTCGACTTCCCGCCGGCCCACTGGAAGCGCCTGCGCACCAACAACGTGCAGGAGAGGACCAACCGAGAGATAAAGCGCAGGTCGCGCGTCGTGCAGGTGTTCCCCTCCACGGGCTCGCTGGTGCGGCTCGCGGGCGCGGTCATGTGCGAGCAGGACGAGATATGGCAGGAGTCCAGGTACTTCTCGGAGGCGAGGATGAACGAGCTCTACGACGAGGGCCGCACACGCGGGATTGACGGGACGGTCGACTGGGCGCGGCTGGAGGCGGAGGCCAAGAAGATGATCAAATGGGACCTCGAGCTTGCGGATGTTAGCGCTAATCTAAAATTGACCACTTTCGCAAACGCATCTCGCCGAATGCGCTAACGCGCTTTCGCCGACCCCGCTAACGTACTTTCACCAACTGCGCTAACGGAACT
>NZ_JBQKEF010000049.1:0-1335 GCF_052121455.1 Collinsella sp. LCP19S3_D3
GGAGACGTCGAGAAGGCCTTCACCAAGTCGACCTACGGCGGCGTGACTATGGTCGACGACTCGGCCGTCCTGCGGCACTTCGTCAACTACGGCATGTCGGAGGGCCGCCGCAGCTCCGAGGCGTTCGACGTTTATAGTTATAAAACGAGATATCTCGATCTTAGAAAGGCTTACGGAAGTAATTTAAAAGCGTATTATTGCCACTATCTCGAATATGGGATGAAAGAGCACCGTAATGGTTCGAGCATGACCGGATTTGAGGGCTATATAATGTCCTCGTCTTTCACTTCTTACGAGGATGCTGCCGCTCATTACAGTAGGACTGTTGGTAAGCAAACTTATCCAACAAGCGTGTATAAAAGCAAAGGCAGCGCCTCTATTGATGAGTTTTGTAAGATTCTTTACGAAGAAGCCTCATTTGAGGGAGTATGTCCTGAAGTTTTATATGCTCAAGTCATGAAAGAGACGGGCTATTTAAGATTCGGAAATTTGGTCCAGGCAAACCAGTGCAATTTCGGTGGTGTTGGAGCCACTGGCCCTGGAAATCCCGGATATACTTTTTCTTCCGTTAGAGAAGGGCTTAGGGTTCAGACGCAGCATTTAAAAGCGTACGCAACAACTGATCCTTTGAATAATCCGTGTATTGACCCACGCTTTAATCTTGTTTCCCGTGGGTGTGCTCCCAAGACGACGGACCTAAATGGACGTTGGGCTGTTCCTGGTAAAGGTTATGGCGAAGGCTTAAATGCAATTGTCCTTGATGTTTTGTGCATGTAATGGGTGTGCAGACGTTCTAGAGCCGATATGCAAATTTAGTTGCATATCGGCTCTAGTTTTTTGGCTATTTATTTAATCTTATATTGTTGAGAATTTCTGACAGTCTTTCATAGGAGATGTCAAGAAGTGTTATTACCGCTAAAGATTACAGCAATCATCAATTATATATAAGCACAGAATACTTTGGGATCAGAATTATCGGCTGAAAATAATAGTAAACAAAACGTATGAAATAGACAGAGGCCATTCTGAGCAAGTAGCGGGCTCTAGGCCCGTAATATAACGACAGCCGCCCATGTCGAGACGGCTGTCGTATGGCGCGAAAGCGCCACGAAAGCTAAACGGCGGAGGGCGCTGCCAGATGCGTCCCATGCTCAACTTGAGTATACATCAATCGTGGCTCGCCCTGAACATTTGTTCACCACTGTAATGTGCACGAATCTGCAACCTTGATTATCAACTTTATCCGAACACCTCCCACATTCATCCGTACATGTGCGGATGAATGTGGGAACCCGATACCCTGAGGGCCGGATCGGCCGGCCCCGGGAGATCGGA
>NZ_JBQKEF010000050.1:0-1266 GCF_052121455.1 Collinsella sp. LCP19S3_D3
GAGGCTTCGGTAGTTTGTGTGACAAGGGGCTAGCCTAGGCAGCAACGCTCTTCGCTCCCTTCACGCCCTTCTTCCTCGCCTTCACCGGGCGACCCGGGAGCTGGGGCTGGCAGTCGCCGCACCTGAGCATGAGCAGGGCCACGAGGTTGTCGGTGTTGCGGAAGCCGTAGCCCATCCTCACCGTCACCTTGATCTTGTTGTTGATGGCCTCTACGCGCCCGTTGCTGATGCCGAGCTCGACTGCGGCGATGATGTCGTCGCGCCGGCGGCGCACCTTCTTCTCCACGGCGACGACCTTGGCGATCTTGCAGTAGGCGGCCCTGTGCATCCAGTCGTCGAGCAGCTCGGAGGCCTCGGAGCCGTCGGCTGCCCGGAAGACGGCCCGCAGGTCCTCCTTGAGCTCCCAGGCCCTGACCAGCCGCGAGCCGGCCCTCTTCTTGAGCGCCTCGAGCCTCGCCCTCTGGCCGTCGGTGAGGTCCTCGGGGTTCTTCACGAGCGCGTAGCGGCTGCCCTTGATGGAGGCCGCCTCCTCCTCGAGCGCCCTGACCTCCTCGGGCGGCAGCTCGCCTTTGGCAGGCCTGCCGCGCTTGCCCTCGGGCCTGGGCCTGGCGGCCCTGGCGGCGGCCCTGGCGGCGTTCCACTCCTCGCAGCGCACGGCGTCGAGCGCGTCGTTCATCCACTGGACCACGTGGAAGGGGTCCATGACCCACCTCGCGTTGGGGCAGCGGCGCTTGACCAGCTGCCTTATCCACCTCGCGCCGTCGGCGGTCACCACCTCTATGGCGCGCCTCTGCTCGCGCGTGAGCTCGTCGAGGAACAGGTTGAGCACGTCCTTGCCGGTGCCCTCGTGCGCCCAGATGAGGCAGCCGCGGTCGTGGTCGACGACCACCGTGACGTACTTGTGGCCCTTCTTGTACGACGTCTCGTCGATGCCGATGCGGCGCACGCCGTCGAACCTCGAGGCGCCGCGCGCGGCCTCCAGCTCGGCGTAGACGCGCCTGCACACGCCGCCCACGCTGTGCCACTCGACGCGGGCGAGCTCGGAGACCGCCGAGGCGGTGCAGCGGACCGCCAGCCACGCCACCCAGTCCTCGAAGTCGCGCGTGAAGCGCGCCCCGTGCCGCGCCCAGGGGACGGCCTCGGTGCGCACGCCGTGCTCCGGGCAGCGCACCCTGCAGGGCGCGTACTCCAGGTAGCAGGCCGAGCGCGCCAGGTCCATCGCCCTCCACAGCCTGGGGGCCCCGCGGTTCGCCATGTCGTAGAAGT
>NZ_JBQKEF010000051.1:0-1113 GCF_052121455.1 Collinsella sp. LCP19S3_D3
ATATCCCCGGCCTGAACGCATAGGGCCGGGGAGGACAACCCGGGGAACTGAAACATCTAAGTACCCGGAGGAGAGGAAATCAATCTCGAGACTCCCCGAGTAGCGGCGAGCGAAAGGGGACCGATGGCCAAACCGTCGAGCGGGCGTACCCGGCAGGGGTTCCGCCGGCGGGGTTGCAGGGCCGCGCATCCGGGGGCTGCCGCCCCCGGGCGCAGGTCCGGCTGGGGAGCGGAACGGCATGGGAGGGCCGGCCGCAGCGGGTGACAGCCCCGTACGCGAACCCAGACCGGACGGCGCGACGCGGTCCCTGAGTAGGGCCGGGCACGTGAAACCCGGTCCGAACCTGGGTGGACCACCATCCAAGCCTGAGTACTACCCTGTGACCGATAGCGCACCAGTACCGTGAGGGAAAGGTGAAAAGCACCCCGGGAGGGGAGTGAAACAGTACCTGAAACCGTGCGCCCACGAGCAGTCGGAGCAACTTTATGTTGTGACGGCGTGCCTTTTGTAGAATGAGCCAGCGAGTCGCTGGCGCGGGGCGAGGTTAACCGAAAGGGAGCCGGAGCGAAAGCGAGCCTTAACAGGGCGACTTGAGTCCCGCGCCGCGGACGCGAAGCCGGGTGAGCTATCCGTGGGCAGGCTGAAGCGGGGGTAAGACCCCGTGGAGGGCCGAACGCACGTCGGTTGAAAACGGCGGCGATGACCTGCGGATAGGGGTGAAAGGCCAATCAAACCCGGAGATATCTCGTTCTCCCCGAAATAGCTTTAGGGCTAGCGTCGCGCGTTCACCGCCGGAGGTAGAGCACCGGATGGACGAGGGGGCTTCGCCGCCTACCGAATCCAACCGAACTCCGAATGCCGGCGGCCCAGAGCGCGGCAGTCAGAGCATGTGGGCTAAGCTGTGTGCTCGAGAGGGAAACAGCCCGGACCGCCCGCTAAGGTCCCCAAGTTCCAGCCGAGTGGCAAAGGATGTGCGTCCGCCCAGACAACCAGGATGTTGGCTTAGAAGCAGCCATGCATTCAAAGAGTGCGTAACAGCTCACTGGTCGAGTGGACATGCGCCGACAATACACGGGGCTAAGCTGGACACCGAAGCGGCGGGATTTTATCTAT
>NZ_JBQKEF010000052.1:0-906 GCF_052121455.1 Collinsella sp. LCP19S3_D3
TCTCGACGGAGCCCTTCTCGTTTCCCGAATAGGGGTTGCAGTACCGGCTCTCGAAGCGGTAGTGGGCCCTGAACTGCGAGAACAGCCTCGATTCCGTGACCTCGCCGCGTACCATCCTGCCCGCCTCGGTGGCGTTGTCGAGCACCATCGCAGCCGGGGCGCGGCCCCAGCGGCGGAAGATCTCGAGCAGCCCGGCGCACAGGCACTCCGACCTCTGCGACATGAGGGCGACGCACTGCCGGTCGTTCGAGTGCGGGAGCGTCGCGACCAGCAGCTTGAGGTCGAGGGTCCTCCCGCCGACCGCGGCGCGGAAGTTCCCGAAATCGACCTGGCAGGTGCCGGGCGCCCACTCGAGCTCGAGGTACCCCTCTCCGCCCGCCGCCGCCCGGGCGAGCCTGAGCTCGCGGACGAACCTCTGCACGGTGGAGTACGAGCCGCCGTAGCCGCGCTCGGCGACGAGCCTGTCGTAGATCCGCCTGGCGGTGTGGCGCTGCTTCCTCGGGGCCCCGAGGTCGGCCTCGAGAACGCCCGCGACCCATTCCTCGTTGCCCTCGAGCGCGGGCCTGCCCCTCCTCCGGGGCATCGGCGCGGCGGGCGACATGTCCTCCATGTCGGCGTACTTCGCCACGGTGTTCCGGCTCACGTGGAGCATTCGGGCGATCTCGGACCTCGAGCGCCCGGCGGCATCCATCGACCGTATATCATTCACTGTGTCCAGGGGCACGGTCATCTCCTCCATCCTTCCCGGGCGGGCTCGCCAAGGTAACCGCCCGGGGAAACCATACGGCGAGGGCCGCGCCCCCGGTCCCCGGGGCGCGGCCCTCTTGCTTAAACTGCTCAATTTTTCGTGCTCACGGTGCTCATTTCCCAGTGATCACTCGGACCACTTCTTAGTGAACATCAACA
>NZ_JBQKEF010000053.1:0-849 GCF_052121455.1 Collinsella sp. LCP19S3_D3
GCAAGCGCCACGGCCAGGTAATGTGGGTGTCGCGGGGAGGGGTTCCGATCGGCCTACCGATTGGAGGATACCACCGTGGCACCAATTAGAATGCCGGAAGCCGTCATCGGGCTCGATGTCGGGAAATCGTCCCACTGGGCATGCGTCGCGACTCGAGATGGCGAGGTGCTGTTGAGCACCCCCGTCGCGAACAGGGAGGACGACCTGGACTCGCTGTTCGGCCGCTTCCCCGATGCGCTCGTGGTCGTCGACCAGTCGCGCAACATAGGCGCCCTCGCGCTCGCCCGCGCCAGGGCGGCCGGGATGTCGGCGGCGTACCTGCCGGGACTCGCGGCGCACGGGGCCGCCAGGCTCTTCGCCGGCGACGCCAAGACCGACGAGCGAGACGCGATGGTCATCGCGAAGACGGCGCTTGGCATCCCCGACGCGCTCCTGCCGGTCGGAGACCCAGGTCCGACAATTGCGGCGGCGAGGGCGCTGGCCGCCCAGAGGAACTTCCTGACCTGCGAGAACACTAGGAATAAGAACCGGCTGCGCAGCATCCTGCTGGAATCGTGCCCCGCCTTCGAGGCACTGGTCGACCTGTCCGACGGGTGCCAGCTGAGGCTCATGGCATCCCTCGGCGGGGCCTGGTCGGTAGCCGACGCCGGGCCCCGCAGGGCGGCGGCGCTCACGCGTGGGGCGGCGCGCGGTAAGATCGAGGCCCTCGTCCGCTCGACAACCTCCTCGACAAGGCCGGATGCGTCGGTCGTCGCCGCCGAGGACCGGGCGGTGAAACTGCTCGCGCGCAGGATATCCGAGAACTCGGCGGAGATCTCCGCCCTGCTCGAGGGCGACGATACCTACCGA
>NZ_JBQKEF010000054.1:0-824 GCF_052121455.1 Collinsella sp. LCP19S3_D3
ACAGGTAGACCTTCCTGCCGGAGGGCAGCCTGAACTCGGTGATGTCGGTGAGCCACAGGAAGTTCGGCAGGGCCGAGCGGAAGTCGCGGCGCACGAGGTTCGGCGGGGCCGGCGTCGGCTCGCCCGCATAGGAGCTGTAGGGCCTCCTCTTCCTCCTCATCCACCTGGGGACCAGGCCCTCCTCGCGCATGATGCGGAGGACGACCTTCTCCGAGGCGCGCACGGGCTCGTCGAGCTCGCGCAGGCGCGCCGTCACGAAGCGGTACCCCCGCGCCCCCTCGCCGTCCTCGGTGAAGATCCTGCGCACGAGCGCGCGCAGGGGCGCGCGCCGGTCGGGCCTCGCGATCGCGCGGCGCTGGTACTCATAGGAGCTCTTTGATATCCCCAAGGAACTCGTGAGTTCTCTCAAGGACCACTTCCCGCACGGCCTCAGGCGGTCTATCACCAGGGTCTTCTCCCTGTTCGACATCCCGTCGAGGCTCTCGGCTTTTAAAACGTCCTGCACCGCCCTCAGCACCGCGTTCTCGAGCCTGAGCCGCTCGATCAGGGCGTCCTTGTCCTCCGGGTCGATGTCGGGGTAGTCGGGGCCGTCCCCGACGAGTCGCGGCAGGTCCATTCCTCCACCGGCCCTTCCCGCGGGCTTGCGCACGTCCCTGATCCAGCGCCAGACGGACGTCTTGCCGGGCCCGCCGAGTATCTCGGTTATCTCCATGACGGTGAGCCCGGCGCCGCGAAGCGCCCTGGCCCTCTCCACCATTCTCCTACTGTATGCCATGCGGACTCCGTTCCGGACCTCAACGGTCCAACTTTTTGTCCGCAGTCCC
>NZ_JBQKEF010000055.1:0-783 GCF_052121455.1 Collinsella sp. LCP19S3_D3
CTCGACGACGCCACGGCGGAGTGCCGCCGCGCCAGGCAGCGCCTCAACATGTTCCTGATCAGGCTGGGCCACGTCTGGGACGAGCGCAACGCCGACGGGACGAGGAGGGGATCCTGGACGCGCGCCCACTGGAGGTGGATATCCGGGATCAGGCTCGAGGGGCCCCAGCGCGACGTGCTCGAGTACTACGTCACGGCCGCGAGGTGCGCGGAGTCGGACCGCCGGCAGCTCGAGAAGAAGGTGCTCGCCCTCGCCCGGACCGACCGGTGGCGCCCGGCCGTCGAGGCGCTCTCCTGCATCAAGGGAATCGACACCCTGACGGCCTTCAGGCTCGCAGCCGAGGCGGGCTCCTTCACGAGGTTCCGGACGGCCCCGGCCTTCGCGAGCTGGTGCGGGCTGGTCCCGTCGGAGCGCTCGAGCGGCGAGACCGAGCGGCGCGGCGGGATAACCAAGACGGGCAACCGGCTCGCCAGGACGGCGCTGGTGGAGTCGGCGTGGCACTACCTGACGTGCACGCCCCGCCCGAAGGCCCCGGCGCCCGGCGCGGACGTCCCCGCGGCGATCCGGGCGCGCGCCGACGACTGCACCGCCAGGCTCTGCCGCCGCCGCGAGGCGCTGGCGGCGGCGGGCAAGAGCCCGTGCAAGGCAAACGCCGCCGTCGCGCGCGAGCTCGCCTGCTGGGTCTGGGAGATCGGGCGCCGGGCGGAGGGGACCCTCGGCTGACCCCGTCGGACAACAAGCCTCCCGCCGGGAGGGCCCGCGCCTCGACGCATCGCCGGCGCG
>NZ_JBQKEF010000056.1:0-756 GCF_052121455.1 Collinsella sp. LCP19S3_D3
GCTCGCCGCTACTCGGGGAGTCTCGAGATTGATTTCCTCTCCTCCGGGTACTTAGATGTTTCAGTTCCCCGGGTTGTCCTCCCCGGCCCTATGCGTTCAGGCCGGGGATATCCGTACTGCTACGGATGGGTTCGCCCATTCGGAGACCCCCGGGTCGAAGGATGTGTGCTCCTCGCCGGGGATTATCGCAGCTTGCCGCGTCCTTCATCGGCTCCCTGTGCCAAGGCATCCGCCGTGCGCCCGTGGTATCTTGCGGGACCGCTCCGGGCCCGCGGGATATCCACGTGTCGCTAATATAGATTAATCGATATCATGAATAGCGCTCTCATGTCGCAATTCGGGTATCTCATACCGCGGCACAGCGTGTTCCACTGTGCTCGCGATCAGATGCTCCTCACTCGTATATGAGTGAATTCTCTTGTTTGGATCGGATGAATGATTGCTATCATTCTTGATTTAATCGCAGAAAAGAATCGAGTCTGGAAGAGGATACTCTTCCATCTCTCTCCTATCGCTATGCGGCTCTCAAGGTACGCGGGTGCGACCCCGGGGACCGGGTGCTGCGGGGACCTCATCCTGGCCAGACATCCACCGGACGGGCTCCTGCCCTCCATTCGAGTTAAAGTGTTTTCTCTCTAGAAGATTTATCTCCCTAGAAAGGAGGTGATCCAGCCGCACCTTCCGGTACGGCTACCTTGTTACGACTTCACCCCCCTCACCCTCCACACCTTCGGCGCCTCCCCCCTCTCGGTTGGG
>NZ_JBQKEF010000057.1:0-751 GCF_052121455.1 Collinsella sp. LCP19S3_D3
GCCGCGGGGGACGCGCGGGCCGCGGCCGGCGAGGCGCTGCCCGCCGAGGAGGGGCCTGCCGCCCAGTCGTGGCCCTCTACCTGGAGATGACCGGCAGGGAGGCCGTCGAGGCCGAGGGAAAGGAGGATGAGATCCCGTTCTAGGGACGCGGGCCGTCCGGGCGGGGCACATACCCCGCCCGACGTCGCCCGAGGCAAGAAAGGACCAGGACGTCGGCGTGACCATATCCGAAAAAATTACGTGGTCACATCCGAAAAAACATCTGCTCATTTCCGAAACTAGCACTTGACCAAACACACCCAGGACGGCGCCCGGGCCGATGCCGTCCAGCCCGAGGCCCCGCAGGCCGGCTCGCCGGCGGGCTCCTCGTTTTCCGGCGGCGTCCTAACGCTCGGCTCCGAGAAGGGCGCCGTGCTGGGCTCCGTCGCCGCGGTCGTCGACAATCTCGAGTCCGACGGGTCGGTCTGCTACCGCGGGCTCCTGCTCGGCTCCTCGGGCGGCGGGCTCCAGCTCAAGGCCGTCCGCTTCGAGCTGTCCGGCGGCTTCGCCGAGCGCTACGACGTCTGGTACCGCTCCTGCGACTCCGCGCGGCTGGCTCGGCTGGGCGAGCGTCGGCGAGCCAGCCGGCGTCGAGTCCGGCGTGTTGATGTTCACTAAGAAGTGGTCCGAGTGATCACTGGGAAATGAGCACCGTGAGCACGAAAAATTGAGCAGTTTAAGCAAGAGGGCCGCGCCCCGGGGACCGGGGGCG
>NZ_JBQKEF010000058.1:0-750 GCF_052121455.1 Collinsella sp. LCP19S3_D3
CTGGTGTGTCCATCCTCGCAGTATCCGGTTCTCAAGGTGCACGCCTGCGCGTCTCATCCGGTCCGACCGGGCCGCGCGGCAAGGAGATATATTGCCAGACCGGAGGGGCCCCGGGGGCGGGAATCACGCACTCCATATTTTGTTCACAAATGAACCAGAGGGCCCTGGAATCCGACGGGGTCTAATCGACGATCATATATCTCAGACAGACCGTATGACCTCGGTGTTCATGCTGTCCGATGTATACGTATCGGTTATATACCCAAACCAGAATTAAATAGCACCTAGGAGATAGATTGCGACGGTTCCCCTTATAAAGCCTTTACGCGACAAAGGACCCCGCCAGACAGCGCTGGAGCCCCATTAGTGTGCAATCCTAGCCGAAAGACGTGAAACGCGAGAAAAGATTGATTTGTAATCTAAATTGGCAGATCCATCTAGGAAATACGCAACCAGCCAAAGGAGCGTTCCTAAGTGCGGACTGTAAAGAACGAGTCCCAAAAACAGGCCTCGAAAAGAATCAACCCACTTCATATACTATTGCGACTTCAGAATAAAGAAATCAACTATCTAGAGCCACGGATCAATACAAACGCAAAAAAGGGAGAGGCCGCGAGGCCTCCCCCTTCTCAGTCCAAGCGCACGGCTCGGTGCCGTCCACCGGTCAGCGGCGCCCTGGCCTCCCACGGGCTGGCCCCGCAGTACTCTCGGCGCGATGGGGCTTAGCTTCCGGGTTCGGAACGGGACCGG
>NZ_JBQKEF010000059.1:0-691 GCF_052121455.1 Collinsella sp. LCP19S3_D3
GCGCCCCCGGTCCCCGGGGCGCGGCCCTCTTGCTTAAACTGCTCAATTTTTCGTGCTCACGGTGCTCATTTCCCAGTGATCACTCGGACCACTTCTTAGTGAACATCAACAGCAGCTGGGCCTTCGAGCGGATCACCTCCTCGAGCGGGTCGAAGGCGCTGCCCCTCGCGGACCTGCCGTCGGCGGCGGACTCGCCCTCCCGCCAGTACTTGGCGACCGTGTGCCGGTCCATGCCGTGCCTCCTCGCGATCTCGCTGAAGTTCGGCTTCGCGCCGGACCCCCTGTAGACGTTCAGCTCTCCCATTACGTTTCGCTCCATATCCCGCTCCTCCCGGGTCGGATACCCGATCGGAGCATAGTTCCGTTAGCGCAGTTGGTGAAAGTACGTTAGCGGGGTCGGCGAAAGCGCGTTAGCGCATTCGGCGAGATGCGTTTGCGAAAGTGGTCAATTTTAGATTAGCGCTAACAGCCTGCTGGGTCTGGGAGATCGGGCGCCGGGCGGAGGGGACCCTCGGCTGACCCCGTCGGACAACAAGCCTCCCGCCGGGAGGGCCCGCGCCTCGACGCATCGCCGGCGCGCGTTCACGACCCTTTTTTGGGCAGCCCAAGGCAAGGGCCGCGCCCGTGAACAAGACTGGTTTCGGACGAGCGCGCCGGACGGAGAATCGAAATGCGGTGGGGTGCGCGGACA
>NZ_JBQKEF010000060.1:0-622 GCF_052121455.1 Collinsella sp. LCP19S3_D3
AGAGCTCGACGGCCCGCCTCCTGGACTCCAGGTCGTGCTTCACCCTGAGGTCTATACTCATGGAAAACCTCCCATTTCCCGATGTCCAAGAAATGGGAGGCAGTTCACAGGTACCTTTGTGGTGGTTTTTACGTCTATCTCAATCTGTAACATATGGCTGGCAAAATCGCCTCTATCTGTTATAGATTGAGATTGTTTATCTCGAGCCATACGGTTTGTCTCGATCTGTAACAACAAGACGGGGATTCGGCCCCTAGATGTTACAGATCGAGACATCGGTCGTTTGATTTGGAGGAAGCCTTATGCGCACGATCACCGAGTCCGAGTCCACCCCGAGGGCCGACGGCTTCTTCATGCCCGCCGAGTTCGCCCCCCAGGACCGCGTGTGGATGGGCTGGCCCCACCGCACCGACACCTGGGCCCACGGCGCCAAGCCCGCCCAGAGGCAGTATGCCGCCATCGCCCGCGCCATCTCCGAGTTCACCCCGGTCTACATGTGCGCCAACCAGGCCGACTACGCCAACTGCAAGGCCGTCTTCGAGAACGACGAGAACGTCACCGTCGTCGAGATGACCACCGACGACGCCTGGTTCCGCGACACCGGCGCCACCTACGTCATCAA
>NZ_JBQKEF010000061.1:0-599 GCF_052121455.1 Collinsella sp. LCP19S3_D3
GCGGCATGCGAGGCGGCGCTCAGGGTCGTCGAGGGCGGCCGCGTCCCCGACGACGCCACGGTCGACGTGCTGGCGAGGCGCATCGCGGGAGGCGGCGGCGGGGCCGGCGGGGCCGACCTGTCGGTCTACGACGGGTTCCTGAAGGGGGCGGTCGCCGATGGCCGCTAGCGAGGAGCTGGCCCGCAGGGTCGTGGAGGCCGGGCGGTCGTGCTCGCTCACCACCGCCGTCCTGGAGGAGTGGTCGAGGCTCGGCACCCCGAAACAGGTGGAGTACCTGGCGGGCTACCTCGAGGCGGAGAGGTCCAGCCGCGAGGCCTCGAAGCGCGCGACGCTGCTCAGGCGCTGCGCGCTGCCGGCGCCCAAGACCTTCGACGGCTACGACTGGTCGGCCGTGTCGTGGCCGGAGGGCATGGGGCGCGAGTCGCTGCTCGCGCTCGACTTCGTCGAGCGCAGGGAGGACCTCGTGCTCATGGGCGACGTCGGCACCGGCAAGACGCACATGGCGTCGGCCCTCTGCGCGCTGGCGTGCGAGAGGAGGCTCGAGGCGCGCTTCTTCACGGCGTCCTCGCTCGTGATGCGCCTGAGGCGCGCCCGCGACG
>NZ_JBQKEF010000062.1:0-599 GCF_052121455.1 Collinsella sp. LCP19S3_D3
CTACGGCGGCACCACGCCCGCCGGCAACCCGAGGAAGTACTGGACCTACGACTTCCTGAGGTGGCTCGACAAGGTCAGGCCGGAGGACGATGGCGGGGTTCGGACGCTCGCCGCCCTGAGGAACGAGGTCGAGGCCGCGGCGGAGGCCCGGGCGGACCTGCTCTCCGAGTACAGGGCCGCCGTGGATGCCAGCCCGATCGCCGCGGAGGCGGCCGCCCTCCAGTCGATCAAGGGCTGCGCCTTCGCGCTGGCCGCGGCCTTCTCGGCCGAGGTCGGCGACTTCACGAGGTTCCGTTCCGGAAGGCAGGTCACGGCCTATTTCGGCCTCGCGCCGAGTCAGAGGTCGAGTGGCGACTCCGTGCGGCTCGGAGGCATCAGCGGCGCGGGCAACGCGCTCGTGAGGAAGCTGGCCGTTGAGGGCTCATGGTGCTACGCCGCGGCACGGCACCAGCCGAAGCTCATGCCGAGGGACACGGGCGTGCCCCTCGAGATAAGGATGCACGGGAGGAAGGGGTCCGAGCGGCTCCTGCGGCGGCGCGAGGAGATGCTCGCCCGCGGCATGCCCGCGGCGAAGGCCAACGCGGCCACCGCGGCCGAGC
>NZ_JBQKEF010000063.1:0-586 GCF_052121455.1 Collinsella sp. LCP19S3_D3
CTCCGCCCTCAGCGCCCTCACCGCCTCGGCCGCCGCCCTGGTCAGAGCCCGTCCCGCTCGACCAGGGCGCGCAATTTTTTTAGGTAGGCGACCTCGGCCTCGAGCCTGCGGCAGCGCTCCTCGAGCTCCTGCTCGCGGGTGCGGGCCCGGGGTTTCGACCTCGACCCCCTCGGCCTGCCCTTCGGTCCGGGCCGCAGCGCCTCGGCGCCGCCCTCGCGGTAGAGCCTGCACCAGCGCTCCAGCGGGGACTTCGACCTGATCCCGAACTCGGCCATGGCGTCGGTCTTCGCCATCCCGCCGTCGACCACGGCCGACGCCGCGGCGACCCTCTGCTCGAATGTGTACCTGGATTGTTTCCCGCCCATGGACAGCAGCGCCTCGCTTCCGAACGCCCGGTATACCCACTGCCATTCTCTCACGGTCTCGCGGGGGACGGACAGGGCCTCGGCCGCCGGCTTGCAGCCGACGCCGGCGTCGAAGAGCTCGACGGCCCGCCTCCTGGACTCCAGGTCGTGCTTCACCCTGAGGTCTATACTCATGGAAAACCTCCCATTTCCCGATGTCCAAGAAATGGGAGGCAGTTCAC
>NZ_JBQKEF010000064.1:0-582 GCF_052121455.1 Collinsella sp. LCP19S3_D3
GAGCCGTGACCGGAATCGGTGAAAATACGTTAGCGCAACCGGTGAAACCGCCTTTGCGCGAACGGCGCGCCTGTTTAGCGAAACTGGTGAAAAATAGATTGACGCTAACAGGTCGCCGCCCGCGCCGACAAGCGCGGCTACGTCGAGGCCGACGGGCGCGAGTACGTCGCCGGGCCCGCCTGGCACGGGCGGAGCCTGCTCGTCGGCATGCGCGCGACGACGGTGGAGATCCTCGCCGACCGCGGCCGCCGGGTCGCCGTCCTCCCCAGGGCCTTCGGGGAGGGCCCCGCGGTCCGGAACCCCCTCTCGCTCGTGCCCGCCATCATCGCCAGGCCGAGGGCCTTCGGGGAGTCGACGATCAGGCGCGACATGCCGCCGGGGCTCGTCGAGGGGATCGACCGGATGGACTCCGCCGGCAGGAGGCGCACGCTCAGGTCGATCGGCCGGGCGAGCGAGTCCTCGGGCTTCGAGGCGGCATGCGAGGCGGCGCTCAGGGTCGTCGAGGGCGGCCGCGTCCCCGACGACGCCACGGTCGACGTGCTGGCGAGGCGCATCGCGGGAGGCGGCGGCGGGGCCGGCGGG
>NZ_JBQKEF010000065.1:0-523 GCF_052121455.1 Collinsella sp. LCP19S3_D3
CCACGCCGTAGGCGTCCAGCAGCGCCGCCGCGTCCTCCCCGAGCATCGCCCTGAAGGCGCGCGCGGGCGTCGCGAAGCCGAGCGCGCCGCGGGGCTCGGAGTTCACGTGCGACATGGCCAGCGCCAGGTCGGCCGGGGCGAGCCGGTCGAACCTGATTCCGGCGCCCTTGGGCAGCAGCTTCCTGATCTCGACGTGGTTGCGCTCGCAGGCGCCCTTCTGGTCGCTGCGCCTGGGGTCGCAGTAGAACAGCCTCGTCTCGCCCGGCCCCTCGCCGAGCAGCGCCGCGACCGCCGCCTCGTCGGAGAACTCGGCGCCGTTGTCGGTGAGGACGGCGCGGAACACGCGGCGCGTCCCGTCGGCGCCGAGGATGGCCCGGACGCCCTCCAGGGCGCCCGCGACGCACCCGGCGGTCTTCTCCTCCAGCGGCAGCGCGAGCTGGAGCCTGCTGGGGCGGTGCAGCAGCGTGAGCAGGCAGGCGGAGTCCTCCCGGGCCCCCTCGACGGTGTCCATCTCCCAGGCCGC
>NZ_JBQKEF010000066.1:0-497 GCF_052121455.1 Collinsella sp. LCP19S3_D3
ACCTTGAACTCGGTGACGTCGGTGCCGAGCTTCTGCCACGGCCCCTCGGCGCCGAAATCCCTCGCGATGACGTTCTCGAACGTGCTCCCCACGAGCCCCCTGTAGGAGCTGTACCGGCGGCGGGAGCCCCGGCGGCGTATCGCGCACCGGATGCCCATCTCGCGCATCATCTTGAGCACGGTCTTGTCGGCCACGACCGCGCCCAGCTCGGCGCGCAGGCACATGGCTATCTGCCGGTGCCCGCAGCCGTTGGCGGTGCGCGAGAATATCTCGGCCGCGGCGTCGCGCAGCTCGGGCCTGGTCGGCCTCCGCGGGTGCGCCAGCGCGTAGTAGTAGGTCGACCTCCTGAGCCCCGAGCACTCCAGAAGGTGGCGCAGGGAGTGCCCCTCCGCCCTCAGCGCCCTCACCGCCTCGGCCGCCGCCCTGGTCAGAGCCCGTCCCGCTCGACCAGGGCGCGCAATTTTTTTAGGTAGGCGACCTCGGCCTCGAGCCTGCGG
>NZ_JBQKEF010000067.1:0-430 GCF_052121455.1 Collinsella sp. LCP19S3_D3
GTCGTCGCGCGCATGCCGACGAGCAGGCTCCGCCCGTGCCAGGCGGGCCCGGCGACGTACTCGCGCCCGTCGGCCTCGACGTAGCCGCGCTTGTCGGCGCGGGCGGCGACCCACCTCACCGCGTCGAACTCCACGCCGGGAAGGGCGCGCATGGCGGCGAGGTCCTCCCGGTAGGCCTCCCCGTGCGGCCTGCCGTCGCGGCAGCGCGCCGCCGCGTTGACCCTCGCGCATCCCTCGGCGAGGAACGCGTTGAGCTCGGGGAGCGTGCCGAACGCCGGCACGGGGACGAGGAGGTTGCGCCGGAGGAACCCCACGGCGTTCTCGACGGAGCCCTTCTCGTTTCCCGAATAGGGGTTGCAGTACCGGCTCTCGAAGCGGTAGTGGGCCCTGAACTGCGAGAACAGCCTCGATTCCGTGACCTCGCCGCGTA
>NZ_JBQKEF010000068.1:0-428 GCF_052121455.1 Collinsella sp. LCP19S3_D3
AGCCGTGAGCACAGTTGAACCCATGTAACATTAGTTATCCTAGCACAGCAGGTAGCCCATACGTTTTGGGGTGTGTTTAGCAACATATTGGTTATTTGCCGTGGTTATGGGGGATATTGTGCCGCCTTGCACACATTGCCGCAGGTTTATGGGGGCGTATGGGTTGGTGAGCACTGCCTGAGTTGTATTACTGGCGGCGTGAATTGCTCAAACTATTATGTTTGGCTAACAAACTTTGTGCAAAACGGGGAGGTAATTGCGCAACTTTTTACAGGTTGATGTGAGCGTCACTTTGGTTTGTAGCGTGGACACGTATGAAGACGATATGAGAAAGCCATTTGGGTCGCCTCCCCCGCGGCGCAGCTTCTTTCCGCGGGCTCGGGATGCCACAATGGGCTTGAGTATCGGCCCGTGCGGTAGCCCTTACC
>NZ_JBQKEF010000069.1:0-387 GCF_052121455.1 Collinsella sp. LCP19S3_D3
CGCGCGAACCGCCACGCCCTCTCCTGCCTGGTCCTCCTGCGGCCCGAGACGGTCACCAGGCACGACATGTTGTCCGTGATGCACTCCTCCGGGACGCCGCCGAGGCGGGTGAAGGTGGCGAGCAGGCAGGACAGCAGGTCGTCGAGCGTGCGGCTCCTGACCGGTATGAAGCGGTGCTTCCGGGAGTAGCCGAGCGTCGCGGTGAACACGCTGAACTCGAAGACCTCGCCCTCCGAGTCGACGAGCCTCATGCCCTCCTTCCAGTCGAACTGCAGCTGCCTGCCCGGGGGCGTCTCGAACCGCGGGTGCGGCTCGCGGCCGCCCGCGCCCCCGAAGGGCACGTCGCGGGCCCGGCACCAGGCGGTGAAGGCGCCGTACCCGGGCAGC
>NZ_JBQKEF010000070.1:0-381 GCF_052121455.1 Collinsella sp. LCP19S3_D3
CGCTCCCGCAGTTAACCGAACGCCCCCGAGGTCCTATCCGGGACCCGGGGGCGGCATTTTCCCAGTTGAAGGAATGGTGGAGATGTGTTTCGATGGGTCCGGTGGCCATGCTCCGCCCGCCGCCCGGCACCTCTTCCCAGACTCAGCCGGACGGTCGGTCCGTCTATTCCGTTTTTCTCCTAGGCTAGGCCAGCGGGGCATCGCCCCTCTCTGCGCGCGCCCTCTCGATGAGCCCCGGCGTCAGGTCGAGTTCCCCGATGGGCACGTCCCCCACGCCGTAGGCGTCCAGCAGCGCCGCCGCGTCCTCCCCGAGCATCGCCCTGAAGGCGCGCGCGGGCGTCGCGAAGCCGAGCGCGCCGCGGGGCTCGGAGTTCACGTGCG
>NZ_JBQKEF010000071.1:0-330 GCF_052121455.1 Collinsella sp. LCP19S3_D3
GTTCACGACCCTTTTTTGGGCAGCCCAAGGCAAGGGCCGCGCCCGTGAACAAGACTGGTTTCGGACGAGCGCGCCGGACGGAGAATCGAAATGCGGTGGGGTGCGCGGACACACCGGGCTGACCGCCGGCAGCGCGCCCGCAAGAGCCCGCGGATATTAGCTTGCCAGGCAAGCGTCGACTAAACGTGCAGCGTGCGCGGGCCCTCCCGACGGGAAACGAGACGATATGAGAAAGCCATTTGGGTCGCCTCCCCCGCGGCGCAGCTTCTTTCCGCGGGCTCGGGATGCCACAATGGGCTTTGAGTATCGGCCCGTGCGGTAGCCCTTACC
>NZ_JBQKEF010000072.1:0-326 GCF_052121455.1 Collinsella sp. LCP19S3_D3
GATCCTCGAGGGCGGCTCCATCACCGTCGACGGCGAGGGCACCCTCGTCGTCACCGACCAGTGCCTCCTGTCCCCCGGCCGCACCTGCTCCGCGGTGCTCGAGGAGGAGGACCCCGAGTCCCTCTGGCCCAAGTACCGAAAGAAGTTCGAGCCCTGGAGCGAGGAGCTTCGCGGGTACATGACCGAGCACCTCAAGGACTACCTCGGCGTCGAGGAGGTCATCTGGGTCAAGGAGGGCATCGACCCCGAGGAGACCAACGGCCACATCGACGACGTCGCCACCTTCATCGCCCCGGGCGTCATGGTCTGCATCTGGACCGACGACC